>JBCCIK010000011.1:0-48392 GCA_039028255.1 Pseudomonadota bacterium
TGTCTTTCATGATACCGCGAGACGGGGTGCTCAGCGTTGTCGACGTCATGGCAAGGATGACATCCCGCAGGTCAATGTTGTTTTGCATGGCACCGCACGAGCCAATTCGGATCAGCGTTTTTGCACCAAAATCCCGAATTAGCTCATTGACGTAAATTGACAGCGACGGCATGCCCATACCGCTGCCCTGAATGGTAACCGGATGCCCATGCCAGGTTCCGGTGAAACCCAGCATGCCGCGTACATCATTGACCTGCATTACATCCTGCAAAAACGTCTGTGCCGCCCATTTCGCCCGATACGGGTCGCCGGGTAATAGAACCGTTTCTGCTATTTCGTCTTTTTCCGCGCCAATATGAATTGTCATTTTGGCAATTACTCCGATTAAATTTCGAGATCGGAGATATCTGCTCCTGCTTGCAAGGCGTCATGAACCCATTGCGGTTTTCGCCCACGCCCGGTCCATGTCTGATCGGGTGCGGCAGGGTTGCGGTATTTTGGTTTCGATTTGGATGTTTTTGCGCCCCGGCCAACATCAGCTGTTAACTCGGACAAAGAAAACCCGAAGTCCGCCGCCGCCTTTTCCGCCGCTGTCAATGCGTCTTGGCGTTCGCGTTTCTCAGCTTTTACGAGTGCTTTTTCAATGCCATCACGCAATTCCAAAAGTTCGGCGCGCGACATTTTCCCAAGGTCAATTTCCATTATTATCTCCTAAACCCGAGATTTGTGGGTGGAATTCGCAAACCACCTCGTTTCCAAAAGTCGATTTATCCCATTCCTATTGGGAATGAAATGGAAATCGAATTTGGCGTAAAACGGAATTGTTACTCTGCCGCCAGGTTTTGAGGATCAACCAAAGTGACAATGTCACCCATAATTGTGTTCAGCTCGAAATTCTTTGGCGTATAGACTTTATCGACGCCCATTGTGATCAGTTGTTCCGCATCTTCATCCGGAATGATGCCGCCGACAACAACAGGAATATGTGCGATACCTTTCGCACGTAGCCGGTCCAGTACATCCTTGACCAAAGGCATGTGGCTGCCCGACAGGATCGACAAGCCGATCACGTGTGCGTCTTCGTCGATGGCAGCGTTCACGATTTCCTCAGGGGTCAGGCGGATCCCTTCATAGCTGATGTCCATACCGCAATCGCGGGCGCGAAAGGCAATCTGTTCAGCGCCGTTTGAATGCCCGTCCAGACCCGGTTTGCCGACCAGAAATTTTAACCGTCGGCCCAGCCTATCGCTAACAGCGTCGACTGACGCCCGCAGGTCTTCAAGCCCTTCGGTTTTGTTCGACATAGACCCGGACACACCGGTTGGGCCGCGATAGGTGCCATAAACCTTGCGCATTTCTTCTGCCCACTCGCCCGTGGTGACGCCGGCCTTGGCTGCTTTGATCGACGGACCCATGACATTGGTTCCGTTCCGGGCTGCTGCGCGCAGGTCCGCCAACGCGGTTGCAACGGCAGCGTCATCGCGTTCGGTGCGCCAAGTGTTCAACCGCCCGATTTGTTCCTCTTCCACGGCCGGATCGACCACCATAATACCGCCGTCTTGCGTTTGCAGCGGCGATGTTTCGCCTTCGGTCCATTTGTTCACACCGACCACAATGGTTTCATTGCGTTCAATCCGGTTCAGGCGTTCGGCATTGGACTCTACCAGACGGGATTTCATGTAGTCGATGGATGCAACCGCACCGCCCATTGACTCCAGGTTCGCCAGTTCGGCGCGTGCGCCGCTTTTGAGTTCTTCAACTTTGGCATCGACGACCGGGTTGCCGTCGAACAGATCGCCGTATTCCAGCAGATCGGTTTCATAGGCCAGAATTTGTTGCATCCGCATCGACCATTGCTGATCCCAGGGACGCGGCAAGCCCAACGCCTCGTTCCATGCTGGCAATTGCACCGCGCGTGCGCGGGCCTTTTTCGAAAGGGTCACGGCCAGCATCTCGATCAGGATGCGGTAGACGTTGTTTTCGGGCTGCTGTTCGGTCAAACCCAGCGAATTGACCTGAACGCCGTATCGGAATCGGCGGAATTTCGGGTCATCAACACCGTATCTATTTTGCAAGATTTCATCCCAAAGATCGACAAATGCGCGCATTTTGCACATCTCGGTGACAAATCGGATGCCCGCATTCACAAAGAATGAAATGCGGCCGCACAGGGCCGGAAAGTCTTCGGACGGGACGCGCGGGCGCAGTTCGTCCAGAACCGCAATGGCGGTGGCCAGAGCATATGCAAGTTCCTGTTCGGGCGTCGCGCCTGCCTCTTGCAGATGATAAGAACACACGTTCATCGGGTTCCATTTCGGGACGTTTGCGTAACAGTATTCCGCCACGTCGGCGATCATCTTGAGCGACGGTTTGGGCGGGCACACGTATGTGCCGCGGCTCAGATATTCCTTGATCAGATCGTTCTGTACCGTGCCTTGCAGCTTTGAAACATCGGCGCCCTGTTCCTCGGCCACGGCAATATACAGCGCCAGCAACCAGGGGGCGGTGGCATTGATCGTCATGGACGTGTTCATCTGCTCTAGCGGAATTTGGTCAAACAGCACCCGCATGTCACCCAGATGACAGACAGGCACGCCCACTTTGCCCACCTCGCCGCGGGCAAGCGTATGATCGCTGTCGTATCCGGTTTGTGTCGGCAGATCGAACGCCACCGAAAGACCCGTTTGACCTTTGGCCAGGTTGCCCCGGTACAGCGCGTTCGACGCCTTGGCGGTGGAATGACCCGCATAAGTCCTGATGAGCCAGGGGCGATCTTTCTGCGTCTGCGTCATAGCTTGACCTTACATCGAGTGGGCAACAAAATTTCGTTCTATGGTTCTAAAGCGCAATTTTTGACATATGTCAATTCGCTGCATCGCGGCAATTCCTGAGTTCAGATTGTAGGACGCAACGTTTGATGGCAGGGTGCGGGGATGACGCAGACCGTAGAGCTTCCGCTTTGGCTGTTCTTGCTGATCGTGGTCTTTGCTGCGGTCACACTGGCCTCGCATTTTTTGTTTCCGTCGGTGCGCTGGTTTTTCCGGCGACGTCTGGAACGCGCGGTGGCCCGGCTGAACACGCGCCTGCAACGGCCGATTCAGCCGTTCAAGCTGGCACGACGTTACGATATGATCCAGCGTCTGATCTATGATCCACAGGTCACTCACGCCGCACAGCAATATGCCCGGGAAACTGGCATTCCCGAGGGTGTCGCGTTTGAACAGGCCCGGGGATATGCGCGCGAAATTGTTCCGTCGTTTTCCGCTGTGGCCTATTTCAGTATTGCGATCCGACTGGCGCGCAAGCTCAGCAATGCCTTTTACGATGTGCGGCTTAGCTATGAAGACGAAAATGCGGTGCAGCAGATAGACCCTGAGGCCACAGTTGTCTTTGTCATGAACCATCGCAGCAATATGGACTATGTCCTGGTGACCTATCTGGCGGCGCAGCAATCCGCATTGTCATATGCGGTGGGCGAATGGGCGCGGGTTTGGCCATTGAGCCGGTTGATCCGCGCGATGGGCGCCTACTTCATCAGGCGGAAATCGGGCAGTGAGTTCTATCGGCACGTGCTGTCCTGTTATGTGCGCCACGCCACGGAGGCCGGCGTAACACAGGCGATGTTTCCCGAAGGCGGGTTAAGTCTGACGGGCGCAACGGGCCGTCCCAAGCTGGGGCTGTTGAAATATATCATGGACGGCACCACGCCAAATGGGCGGGATGTTGTCTTTGTTCCGGTTGCTTTGAATTATGATCGCGTTCTCGAGGATACGATCCTGACTCATGCGGCCCTTGGGGCTGATCGACGCTTTCATGCGCGGATCGGTGTGATAACCGGCTGGATCATAAAGCAGATATGGCGCCGTCTGATCGGGCGCTACAAACGGTTTGGTCAGGCTTCGGTTCGCTACGGTATGCCAATTTCGCTGCAAGACTTTCGCAGCCAGCCCAGAGAAGACGACATGACAGAGCTTGCGCGCGAACTCATGCTAAGAATTACGCGGGCAATCCCATTGGTTCCGGTGCCTGCAATCTGTTTTTTGCTGCGCGCAAGACGCAGTATGTCCGTAAAGGACGTGCGGTCCAACGTGCACAAGATGATGCAAAAGGCGGGTCGTCCGTCTGATGACGATTTCCGACCCATTGACGCGGCAATCGAACAGCTTGTGGCCCGGGACATTCTGAAACAACAGGGCGAAACTCTGGCTGTGTCCGGCCATCGATCCGATTTGCTGGACTATTATGCAGCATCCGCACCCGCCTGGGTCCAAGCCATTGATATCGCAGGTGCAGAAGATAATTCTGCATCTGCTGGGTCATAAAATTTCAAAATAAACCCAAAAACGATTGCATTATTGCTTTGCGACCCATATCCCATCCTGAGCAACCCGCGATTCTGCGTCGCGGCAAAACTGTCAGAACAGGAGGTCAGCATGGCTTTGGACACCGAAAGCGGTATCGCGTCGTACGAGGCACCCGAGAAAGAGCTTTATGACATGGGTGAGATCCCTCCGATGGGATATGTCCCCAAGCAAATGTATGCCTGGGCAATCCGCAAGGAACGCCATGGTGAGCCGAATACGGCGATGCAGCAGGAAGTCGTGGATGTCCCTGCGCTGGACAGCAACGAGGTTCTGGTTCTGGTCATGGCGGCCGGCGTCAACTACAACGGCGTCTGGGCTGCCCTGGGTCAGCCGATCAGCCCTTTTGATGGCCACAAGGCGCCGTATCACATTGCAGGTTCCGATGCGTCGGGTATCGTCTGGGCGGTTGGCGACAAGGTAAAACGCTGGAAGGTTGGCGACGAGGTTGTCATCCACTGTAATCAGGATGATGGGGATGACGAAGAATGCAACGGCGGTGATCCGATGTATTCGCCCAGCCAGCGGATTTGGGGATATGAGACGCCCGATGGATCATTCAGCCAGTTCACCCGAGTGCAGGCGCAACAACTTATGCCGCGCCCCAAGCACCTGACATGGGAAGAGGCCGCGTGCTACACGCTGACGCTGGCTACGGCCTATCGGATGCTGTTCGGCCATGAACCGCACGATCTGAAACCTGGCCAGAACGTTCTGGTCTGGGGGGCCTCAGGCGGTCTGGGATCTTATGCCATCCAGTTGATCAATACAGCGGGTGCAAATGCAATCGGTGTGATTTCGGATGAAAGCAAACGCGACTTTGTAATGGGGCTGGGGGCCAAGGGCGTCCTGAACCGCAAGGATTTCAAGTGCTGGGGTCAGTTGCCGACGGTCAATACGCCCGAATATGCCGAATGGTTCAAAGAGGCCCGCAAATTCGGCAAGGCGATCTGGGATGTCACCGGCAAAGGCAACAATGTTGATATGGTGTTCGAGCATCCGGGCGAAAGCACCTTTCCTGTGTCGACCTTTGTTGTGAAAAAGGGCGGCATGGTTGTGATCTGTGCTGGCACCACGGGGTTCAACTGCACCTTTGATGTGCGGTATATGTGGATGCATCAGAAACGGCTGCAAGGGTCGCATTTTGCGCATCTCAAACAGGCCGCCGCTGCAAACAAGCTGATGGTCGAGCGACGCCTGGACCCATGCATGTCCGAGGTGTTCACCTGGTCAGATCTGCCCGAAGCGCACATGAAAATGATGCGCAATGAACACAAGCCCGGTAACATGTCTGTGCTGGTACAAGCGCCACGCACCGGGTTGCGGACGCTGGAAGAGGTGCTGGACGCGCGCGGATAAAGCGCCGCGGCTTCAAACAACGCTCGCGAATCGATCCGTCGGTGCGCGGGCGTTTTTTGTTTTCATCGCCCTGTTTTTGGATTCAACGGCTTGCAGATTCGGCCCTCGCTGTTTTTGGGGAGTAGAAACCGGTGAGTAGGCTGAAAAACACGGTGCGTGATATTGTTATGTTAACCCTTCGTTAACTATTTCAGAGAGACCCTAATGGCGCAGAATGAGTGGATATTGGATGTATTGTCGGACCTCAACGCTTTTGCGGTTGCGAACGGGTTGAGCGCACTTGCGGAACAGCTGGATGACACCAGATTGATCGCAGCGGCCGAGATCGCGTCCATAAAGGATGAAGCACGGGCGCCCGCGGATGGCAACACAACTGGATTTAGGCCAGATCCTGCAGGATTTGGAAAACACCAGCACGCTTGAGGAACTCAGCGCTGTTGCTGTCGGGCTGCGCGACAGGCTAGGGATCGAACACCTCACATATCACTGGGTCGACGGCGCAGGCGATCAATACGGGTTGACGACATATTCCGATGCCTGGGAAGAAAGATACCGGGACAGAAGCTATCACAGGATTGACCCCGTTATTATCGGGTGCTTCCAACGCTTTCATCCGGTCGACTGGAAGACGCTGGACTGGTCGGGCAAGGTTGCCAAGGCTTTTCAGCAGGATGCGCACGAACATGGGGTCGGCAATCAGGGATATTCGATCCCGATCCGCGGCCCCAACGGCCAATTTGCGCTATTTACCGTCAATCACAGCTGCGACGACCCCGCATGGCAGGATTTCATGACGTCCTACGGTCAGGATCTGATCCTGGTTGCGCATTACATCAACCGCAAGGCGCTGGAGTTCGAAAAGGACCGCCAGCCCGAGTCCACAAGAGGACTGTCACCCAGAGAAATCGATGCGATCACTTTGCTGGCCATGGGCTATAGCCGCGCGCAGGTCGCACATTCGTTGTCGATATCCGAACACACGTTGCGGGTTTATATTGAAAGCGCGCGGTCGAAACTGGGCGCACAGAACACAACACACGCCATCGCAACCGCCCTCAGCCGAGGATTAATAGTGGTTTAAGGGTCGCGCGCGCGCAACACCCCAAATTAACTACGATTTTGTACCCCCTTCGTTCTTGCACAGGACGACAAGGGGAAACAGTCATGTTGCGTTACCTTTATGCTGATGAGTTGCATAAATTTCCAGATTTGGCCGAGGGGATGTTCAAAGATCGGGCCGATCAGTTCAAAACCCGATTGGGCTGGGATGTTCACGTCAATGAACTGGGGGAAGAGCGGGACAGATACGATGATCTGAACCCGCTTTACGTCATCTGGGAAGAACCCGATGGCAGTCACGGGGGGTCAATGCGGGTTTTACCATCCACCGGGCCCGTTATGATCAATGAAGTATTTGGGCATCTTAATTCCAACGGCCCGATCCGCAGCCCACTGATTTGGGAGGTCACCCGCTTTTGCCTGGCCCGTACCGCCAGCCCGCACACGGCCGGTGCGATCATGCTCAGCGGGGGAGAGATGATGGAAGGGTTCGGCCTAACCCATATCGCGGGGGTATTTGACGCCAGAATGATCCGAATTTACCGGCTGATCGGATCGTCACCGGTGGTGCTTGGATCGCAGGGTAAAGGGCGCGATCAGATCTCAGTCGGGTTGTGGCCTTATTCGGCGGATGATTGCGATCGCGTGGCCGAACGCGCCGGTATCCCGCGCGATCTGTCGCGACTGTGGTTCCGGACGGCATTTGGCCCGGGCAATCAACATCGTTTTGCCTTGTCCGCCTGAATGCGTGAAAAGACGAATCCGCATCTGGTAGAGGGTGGCGCGGCCTTGTAGGGTCGCGCCATGTCTTTGCCGAAAATGACCTTCTCTGACGATCAGGCCGCTGCGTTTGACAGCATCGCCGAAATGCTGCGCACAGCCGGTGTTGATCTTGAGGACGACGCGCTGCTCAAGCTGCCGGGCAAAGGCAAATCCGGCGTCATGGCCGTAATAGGCAAGGCCGGGTCCGGCAAAACCCTTTTGCTGGCCGAACTTTACAAAGCGCTTGCGGAAACAGGCGTGCACGTTGTTTCCGGCGATTACGAAAGTCGAAAATCTAAGGACAAGCGCAGTCTTGCAATTTTGGCACCCACGAATAAGGCGGCCAGTGTCCTGCGATTGCGCGGTGTGCCCGCCACAACCATACATCGCATTCTGTACACGCCGGTCTATGATCCGGAATACGAACGCATCGCCGAATGGCTTGCGGGCAATGACGAACGCCCCCAGATCGAAGGGCTGACCGAGGATGCGCTGGATCGCGCGGCAGCATTTTACGAAAACAACAAATCAATCCCCGGTGCGCTGGCTGCCGCAGGGCTGCGTGGGTCCGATTTCATCACCGGCTGGAAGCGCCGCGATGAACCTCTGGATATCGGTTTTGTCGACGAAGCCTCGATGCTGGACGATCGGCAGTTTGAGGATTTGCAGGAAATTTTTCCGACACTGCTCATGTTTGGCGATCCGGCGCAGCTGGCACCGGTCAATCAATCCGGCAGCATGGTGTTCGATGCTTTGCCGGACCCGCGCAAGCTGGTGCTTCACCGTGTGCACAGGCAGGATGCGGACAACCCTATTCTGGACCTGGCGCATGCCCTGTCGGATCCCGCCATGGGTTTCGAGGATTTCGAACGTTTGATCCAGGACACAGCCAGTCGGGATGATCGCGTTATCTGGGGACAGCGGGTCGAGGTTGATCTGATGGCCCGAAGCCCGGTTCTGGTTTGGCGAAACGCCACGCGCATTCGTTTGATTCAGGCGTTTCGGCAAGTCCACGCTGCGCCGGAAACCGAACTGTTGGAAGGTGAGCCGCTGATCTGCGATGGTATCGAGCTGCCGCTGAAACACAGAAAGAAACGCCTGGACCTCGAGGCGCGCGGGCTGATCAAAGGCGCGCAGGTCGTTTTTCTTGGACCGGGCCGTAAACCGGGCTTTTCACGCCTGCATGTCATGGGTGCCGAAGACCCGCAGGTCAGTGCTGCGTCCATTGTTCAGATTGAAAAACCGGACGAGGAAGAGCCGTTTATTCCCTATGCTGCCCGAATGGGTGCAACCTTTTTGCACGGCGCGGCAGTTACAATCCACAAGGCGCAAGGATCGCAATGGGAAACCGTTCAGGTTTTCGCGCCTGACATTTACGCTGCTGCCCGCATGGGCAGAACCGAGGCTGGCCAACCCTTGTGGAAACGTCTGGCCTATGTTGCCATTACGCGCGCGCAGGAGAGGCTGATCTGGGTGGTGCGCAACCGCCTGTCGAAACCGACCCACCCCCTGCGAGTGGACGACCTGAAAGCGGTGCCCGCGGCATCGCTGACATTGGAGGCGGAAGAGATATGAAATCTATCCTGATAACGGGCGCAAGCTCGGGCATTGGTCGTGCAACCGCCGAGTTGTTCCTGTCCGAAGGCTGGACAGTTGGCTTGCTGGCGCGGCGCGAAGACAAACTGCTTGAAATAGCCGAGGGGAACCGCAACGCTATTCCTGTTGTTGCGGACGTCACCCAGCCCGTATCGGTCGCGCGCGCTTTCCGCTCGTTCGCCAATCGTGCGGACCGACTGGATGTTCTGTTCAACAATGCCGGGGTGTTTACGCCGGGCGGTACAATCGACGAAATAGCGCTGGACGACTGGTATCAGAGTGTAAACGTCAATCTCAACGGCATGTTCCTGAGCGCACGTGAGGCGTTTCGGATCATGCGGGCTCAATCCCCGCAAGGGGGGCGGATCATCAATAACGGCTCGATATCGGCTTATGTGCCGCGTCCGCATTCCGTGCATTATGCTACCACGAAACACGCAATCACGGGCCTCACCCGCAGCCTGTCTCTGGACGGTCGTGAATTCGGTATTGCGTGTGGTCAGATCGATATCGGAAATGCTCGTACCCAGATGGTGCAGGATCTGGTCGACGCCGCAATCGAGAAAGGCACAACACCGGATCCAACGATGGCCGTAGAAGATGCCGCGCGATCCGTATTGCACATGGCCAACCTGCCGCCCGAGGCCAATGTTCAGTTCATGACCGTCATGGCAACAACCATGCCGTATATCGGTCGGGGATAATCGTTACTTTTCGCGCAGCAGGCGGAAAGCGGTCGAAGCGGTCCAACCCGCTGCAATCGCTATCACCAGCGACATAAGCCCGTACCAGACCGGTTGCTGACGTGACATATTGTACAGGAACCTTTCCAGCCCGACCTTGCGCACATCGATTGTCGCCTCGTAGCTGGACACGACTTCTCCGCCACGCGTCAGGAAGATGCGCGCGGTATAATCGCCTTCGGTCAGGTCAGCAGGCATCGCAATCGATGTACGAAACAACGTCTGCTCGTCCACAGCCACGGTATCTTCGCGGATGGCATACAGCTCTTCTTCCTCGCGAATACGGACGACTGCATCCGCAAATTCCTGCGCGCCCCGAATATGCATCGCAGCCCCGACCGAACGGATGGCCCGCTCGATCGAGATTCGATAGCGCAGGTCTTCGGTGTCGGTCAGAATCTCGTTCAGCGGTCCGCTGGTCGCAACGGCATAGAAGCTTGGCGCAAGGTCCACAAGAACACCATCGGTGTTGACCCATATCCCAAGCCTGCGTGCCTTGCGCCGCACCATAACCGGCTCGGATGGTCCGGCGACCGTTACGATGACCTCTAACGGTGGACCGTCGGGGATCGGTGCCTCGCGTTTGATCGCGCCGAAAATCAGAATCTCTGAGCCGTCGAAATTGGCCGTAATTGCAACCCGGTCCTGGCTGAGACCCAGAACGACCTGCTCTTGCGCCGCTACGACGGGCGGACACATCAGACTAAGGGCGATGATCAGGGAGCGTAACATCATCAGTGCCCTCCGTCATTGCCAAGTGAGTACAGCTCGGATGGCTCGATCAACAGATCAAGGGCCAGCTTGCCGCAAACGGCCAGCACAAGCGCAGCCAGCAACACCCGCAATTGCTCGGCAGGCATGCGGGCGCCGATGACAGTGCCGATCTGCGCGCCGATCACGCCGCCAACCAGCAGCAGAACCGCCAGCACGATATCGACGGTATAGTTGGTTGTGGCGTGCAGCATTGTCGTGAATGCAGTGACAAAGATGATCTGAAACAAGGACGTTCCAACCACAACCTTGGTTGGCATACCAAGCAGATAGATCATCGCGGGCACCATAATGAAGCCGCCGCCGACACCCATGATCGCCGACAAAATGCCAACACACAGCCCAACCACAACCGGCGGAATTACCGAGATGTACAGGCCCGATGTGCGAAACCGCATTTTGAACGGCATCGCATGGATCCATCCTCTTTGCCGCCGTTTTGCCGGTGCGCCGCCGCCCTTCTTGGACTTGCGCAGCGCCCGCAGACTTTCAATGAACATCAGGCTGCCGATGACGCCAAGGAAAACCACATAGCAAAGCGTGACAAGCAGATCGACCTGACCCAGGCTTTTGAGATAATTGAAGATCACCACACCAATTGCGGCCCCCAGCAAACCGCCGACCAAAAGCACCGTGCCCATTTTCAGGTCCACGGTTTTTCGTCGGAAATGTGCCAGCACGCCCGAAAATGACGAGGCCACAATCTGATTGGCCTCGGTGGCAACGGCAACCGCAGGCGGGATGCCGATGAAAAACAGCAAAGGCGTCATCAGAAACCCACCGCCAACACCGAACATGCCGGACAGAACGCCAACCATTCCGCCCAGCCCCAACAACAAAAAGGCGTTAACGGAGACTTCGGCTATGGGAAGATAAATCTGCATGGCTCTCTTTGGGTGCGTGGCTATGTTTTGTGCGGCACAGCTTTACCACAAGCGGCAGAGTCTGTTGCGCACCAGATCGGGCATCTTTGCGGTTGGCGTTTATCGTAGTTCGCTGTCACCTCAAGGACTGACCTTGTCAAATCGCCTATCTGAGAAAACACGCTCATACCCTTTTAGAACGGTTGCGGCATACAAAATCAACTCTGCATGCCGCTGCGCAGCAAACAGGACCCAAGAATCACGGCGAACTGGACTTATCAGCGCTCTTTCACATATGGCTCGCCGCCCGCGCGCGGGGGGATGGCCTTGCCCACAAAGCCGGCCAGGATCACCACAGTCAGAATATAAGGCAGGGCATCCATGAACTGCACCGGGATGACCACGCCACCCAGATCGATATTCTGAAACCGCAGCGCGATCGCCTGCAGCAGACCGAACAACAAGCAGGCCCACATGGCGTGCCACGGCCGCCATTTGGCGAAAATCAGTGCCGCCAGAGCAATGAACCCCCGACCTGCCGTCATTTCTTTGACAAAACCGGCCTGAAGGGCGGTCGCAAGATATGCCCCCGCGATCCCGCACAGCACACCGCAGATCAACACGGCCGCATAGCGCAGACCAACCACTGAAACGCCTGCGGTATCGACGGCAGCGGGGTTTTCGCCCACGGCGCGCAGGCGCAATCCAAAGCGCGTGCGAAACAACACCCACCAGGTCAGTGGCACCGTCAGAAACGCAATATAAACAAGAATGGAATGCCCCGACAAAAGCTCGGAATAGACCAGTTGCACAGCATTCGCTTCGGACATCAGCTCCGAGACCGACCGCCCTGTCAATTCGGCATCTTCGGGCCCGATGGCATAGGGGAATTCGGCCGTCTCAAACCGGCCGCCGCCAAACAGAGAGGGTGTTCTTCCACCTTGCTGGAACCAGCTTTGCGCGATCAGAACCGTCAGCCCTGAGGCTAGAAAATTGATCGCGACGCCGGAGATCAGTTGGTTGCCGCGAAACGAGATTGAGGCCAGCCCATGCAGGCCCGACAACACCAGAGACGACGCGATGCCCGCCAGAAGGCCAAGCCAGACCGATCCGGTGACCGCAGCCACGGCTGCCGAGAAAAATGCAGACATCAGCATTTTGCCTTCTAGGCCGATGTCGAAAATACCGGCCCGTTCGGAATAAAGTCCGGCAAGACAGGCCAGCAACAAAGGTGTCGCCAGGCGAATGGTCGAATCAAAAATCTGGATGAGCGTTACGAAAAACTCCATCGTCACGCTCCTTTCCGCATGCCCAGAAACAGCTTTTCAAGCGGCATGCGCACCATGTTGTCCAGCGCGCCAGTGAACAGGATCACCAGGGCCTGTATGACCACGATCAGCTCACGCGGGATTGATGTCCACAATGCCAGCTCGGCGCCGCCCTGATACAGAAACCCGAACAGGAGTGCTGCCAGAAACACACCAAACGGGTGCGATCGGCCCATAAGGGCAACGGCAATCCCGATAAAACCCGCACCTTCGGTCGAATTCAGAACCAACCGTTCGGCTTCGCCCATGACGTTGTTGATGGCCATCAGCCCGGCGAGGGCACCTGAAATCAGCATGGCGACAATGGTGATCCGCACTGGCGAAATACCGGCGTAAACCGCACCCGTCTCGGTTTTTCCATATGCGCGGATTTCATATCCCAAGCGCGTCCGCCAAATCAGTGCCCAGATCGCCAGACAGGCCAGAATGGCAACAAAGAACGACACATTTGCAGGCGCGCCGCGAAACATCACTGTTTCCGCGGTGGAAAACATCGATTGGAATGTTGGCAAGTGAACCGCCTCGGGGAAACGTGCCGTGGCCGGGTCCTGCGAGCCCTGCGGGCGCATGACATTCACCAGCATGTAGTTCAGGAACGCGGCAGCAATAAAATTGAACATGATCGTGGTGATCACGATATGGCTGCCACGTTTGGCTTGCAGATAGGCGGGGATCGCCGCCCATGCGGCGCCGAACAGCATCGCGGCGACACAGGCGGCCAGCAGGGCAATGCTCCAATGCGGCCAGTCAATATAGAGACAGACCATAGCCACACCAAGCCCACCCAGCATGGCCTGACCTTCACCGCCGATGTTGAAAAGCCGTGCGTGAAATGCCACCGCCACGGCCAACCCTGTGAACATGAAATTGGTCGCATAATACAGCGTGTAGCCCCAGCCGTATGTCGACCCCAACGCGCCTGTGACCATCAGGCTGACCGCCTCGACCGGGTTTTCGCCGATCGCCAGGATGACCAGCGCCGAAAGCACTGCGGCCAGTATCAGGCTGATCAGCGGGATCAGGATGACATCGGCCCATTTGGGCATTTTATCCATGCGTCACGCAGCCTTTCCCGCAACACCGGCCATAAGCAGGCCCAGCTCTTTTTCATCTGTTTCACCGGGCAGGCGTTCGCCCATGATATGTCCGTCAAACATCACGGCGATCCGATCAGAGAGCGAAAATATCTCCTCCAGTTCCACCGAGACCAGCAGGATCGCCTTACCTTGATCGCGCAGGGCGACAATTTGTTTGTGGATGAATTCGATTGCGCCGATGTCGACGCCGCGTGTTGGTTGACCAACCAGCAGCAGATCCGGATTACGCTCGATCTCGCGCGCCACGACAATCTTTTGCTGGTTGCCGCCCGAAAAGTTTTTGGCTGCCAGCCACGCATCGGGCGGGCGCACATCAAATTTCTCGATTTTTGCTTCGGTATCGGCGCGCAAGGCGGCGTTATCCATCAGCAAACCGCGCCGATAAGCCGGATCGCGATGATACCCGAAGGCGACATTTTCCCAGGCGTAGAAATCCATCACCAGCCCTTCGCGCTGACGGTCTTCTGGAACGTGCGCAATATGCTGCGCGCGCCGCGCCTGACCATCGGACCCGGCACCGCTCAGCGCCAGGGGGGCTCCGTTCAGCCGGACGCTGCCTTCGCCTGCACGCATCCCGCCCAACACCTCCAAAAGCTCGGACTGGCCATTTCCTGCCACACCCGCAATTCCAACGATCTCACCGGCGCGAACCGTCAGATCGATGCCTTTGACCCGCTCGACCCCGGCATTGTCGGTGACATGCAGGTTTTCGATTTCCAGTATGGGCCTGCCAGGCTTGGCGGGTACCTTGTCGACCTGCAAAAGCACTTTGCGGCCAACCATCAGTTCCGCCAGTTCCTGCGGATTGGTCTCGGCCGTTTTGACTGTAGCTGTCATTTGCCCGCGCCGCATGACCGACACGGTATCGGTGGCCTCCATGATCTCGCGCAGTTTGTGGGTGATCAGGATAATGGTTTTGCCTTCGGCCCGCAGCCTGTCGAGAATACGAAACAGTTGGTCGGCTTCGGCAGGGGTCAGAACGCCTGTCGGTTCATCCAGTATCAGAATTTCCGCCCTGCGATACAACGCCTTGAGGATTTCGACACGTTGCTGCATGCCGACGCCAATCTGGTCTATGCGTTTATCCGGATCGACGAACAGCTCGTATTCTTCTTCCAGCGCTTTAAGCTCTTTTCGCGCCTTTGACAGCGACGGCGCCAGCAATCCGCCATCTTCGGCCCCCAGCACGATGTTTTCGAGAACGGTGAAGTTTTCGACCAGCTTGAAATGCTGAAACACCATTCCGATGCCAGCTGCTATTGCCGCCTGGCTGTCGGGGATTTCGGTTTTTGTGCCGTTGATCCAGATGTCCCCAGTGTCGGCTTTGTAAAACCCGTAAAGGATGCTCATCAGCGTCGACTTGCCCGCGCCATTCTCGCCGATGATGCCGTGGATTGTACCCGGCGCGACGCTGATCGAGATGTCCTTGTTGGCCTGAACCGGCCCAAAAGATTTGGATATCCCTTTGAGCTCAATGGCGGGGACGGTCATGTCTTGCCCTCAATTGCCGAAAAGGCCGCCGGTCGGACAGCGGCAAACTAGAACCGGGGCATGGAAGGTCGACCCCCACGCCCCGTATGGGATCAGAACTGCAGCGCCGGGCAGCTGTCACTCTCGTAATAGCTGACAACGGTCAGGTTGCCATCGATAATGTCCTGACGCGCCTGATCGACGGCGCCCTTCATGTCATCGGACACCAGTGGGGCGTTGTTCTCATCCATGGCAACACCCACGCCTTCTTCGGCAAGGCCCATTGCGAATACGCCTGTTTCAAGATTTTCGCCTGCGCTCATGGCGTCATAAACCGCAACGTCCACCCGTTTCAGCATCGAGGTCAGCACTTTGCCGGGATGCAGATGGTTCTGGTTGCTGTCCACGCCGATTGACAGGATGCCTTCGTCAGCTGCGGTTTGCAGGACACCCACGCCGGTACCGCCGGCGGCTGCGTAAATCACATCTGCACCCTGGCTGATCTGCGCTTTGGTCAGTTCCGATCCTTTCACCGGATCGTTCCACGCGGCAGGAGTTGTGCCTGTCATGTTGGCGACGATGTTGATGTCCGGGTTCACCGCTTTTGCGCCTTGGGCGTAACCGCAGCCGAAGTGCCGGATCAGCGGGATGTCCATACCGCCGATGAAGCCGACTGTGCCCGATTCCGACGCCATTGCAGCCATCATCCCAACAAGATAAGAACCTTCGTGTTCGGCAAAGCTGACCTGCCGGATATTCGGAACGTCCAGCCAGTTGACGTCAACCGCGACAAACTTGGTTTCGGGATAATCCGCGGCAACGGCTGCCAGCGGATCGGCCATCGCAAAACCCATTGTCACAATCGGATTTGCGCCAGCTTCGGCAAAGCGGCGCAGCGCCTGTTCACGCTGGGCTTCGGATTGCAGCTCGATCTCGCGGTAGGTGCCGCCGGTTTCATTTGCCCAACGCTGCGCGCCGTTATGCGCGGCCTCGTTGAAGGACTTGTCGAACTTGCCGCCAAGATCAAAGATCAGGGCGGGCTCTGCCAAGGCTGCGCCCGCTGTCAGGGCAACCGCAGCCGCCGCGCCCATCATGGTTTTCATCAGGGTCATTTCATACTCCCGTTGGTTTTGTCGGTTCGGCTCCGAAATGGTCCGTTTGCCCACTCAGAGCGAGCATAACCGTTGTGATGGCGGGAATTAAGGGCGTTTGCAACAGCAAGGGTCAACTGATTTTCGACCTGTCGGTTGAAAAAGCGGCATTACCTTTGGGTCAGGCTGCGTTCCATGACGATGGCATCACATTTTTTGCCGTTTTGCCGCGCGTAATACGCCTTGCGCCGTCCACAGGGCTGATATCCGCAACGTTCGTACAAGGACAAAGCCGCCAAATTGTCAGACGCAACCTCAAGCAACGCGCGGGTCGCGCCCAGACATGTGGCCTTGTTGTGCCAGGACACCATGCACTTCGTGGCCAGACCCAACCGCTGCCGGGTCGGGTGCGTGGCTAGGGTCAGCAGCTCCGCCTCGTCAGTGATGACCTGGAACAGCGCAAAACACATGGGCGTTCCAATCAGATGAATATGTGGCTGCGCAAGAAGATCGGCAAACTCGTCCGCACGCCACGGCCGGGCCTGGGTGAATGCGGCGGCATGCGTGGATGCCAGTTGTTGCGGGGTCATTCGTCCAGCAACACGGGTGGTGTATCACGGGACGGAGCGGCGTCGGCAGGCCGTACATATAGAGGCGCCGGCGGCGCGCTGACGGTTGTCCAGCGCCGCGACGCAACTCGGGCGATCGCCTGCGCCTGCTGATCGGGATCATGGCAGAAGTACAACGATCCTATAGCGCTGGCCTGATCCTGCGATAACAAGCGCGGGGTCTGGTCAAGGTTGACATACACCTGGTTTCGGGGGGCGGCCACAGCCGGTATGACGCCGGTCGGAGCCAACTCGGCCAGGGCATCAAAACCCGAAACGCCAACCGCTGGAATACCAAGGCCCAACGCAAGCCCACGCGCCGCAGAGACCGCAATACGAATTCCGGTGAAATTTCCCGGGCCGATTCCAACGCCGACGGCATCCAGATCAGCCCAGGCAATACCAGTTCGGGTCAGTAGCTCTTGCAGCAGCGGCATCAGCCGTTCTGCCTGCCCTCGGGACATAGGCTCGGCGCAGGACGCCACGATCCGGCCATCCTGCAATATCGCCGCCGCGCAATGTGGCGCGGACGTATCGAATGCAAGAACGGTTGGTGATGTCTTGTCAGCGTGTGTCATGTCTGATCTGTATGGCCGTCGGACAGCAGAGTATCGCGGCCGGACCCCAACGCACAGGGCAATGAGTCGCTGATCTTCAGCCAGGGCAGCCGCGAATCATAATGGCAGTGCATTTGCGGTGTCATATCTGCCGCCTGATCCATCAGACCCAACGGCACGTAGATTTGTCCTGGCAGATAGTCAAATCTGGCGGCCAGCGGGGAACCGCAGGTCTGGCACGTCCATCTTTCCACGCCTTCAACGCGTGAAAAGGAAGGTCCGAGTTCCGGCGTGAAATACAGCGCAGTTTCTTCAAACGCTGCAAACGCGCCGACCGGAGCTCCGGTCCAGCGGCGACAGTCCGTGCAATGGCAATAGGTTATGGTCTGTGGCGCCGAATGCGCCCGCAATCTGACGGCGCCGCAATAGCAGCGCCCCGTGTAAACGGTGTCAGACTGCAACCGGGCGAACCTCGGTCACTTCGGGGATGTAGTGACGCAGCAGGTTTTCGATACCCATTTTGAGCGTCAGGGTCGAAGACGGGCAGCCGGCGCAGGCCCCCTGCATATGCAGATAGACAACGCCGCGATCAAATCCGTGAAACGTGATATCGCCCCCATCCTGCGCCACGGCAGGGCGCACCCGACTGTCCAGTAACTCTTTGATCTGGTCTACAACTTCAGCATCTTCGCCGGTGTGTTCTG
Source organism: Pseudomonadota bacterium (assembly GCA_039028255.1). Classification (GTDB taxonomy): domain Bacteria; phylum Pseudomonadota; class Alphaproteobacteria; order Rhodobacterales; family Rhodobacteraceae; genus Ruegeria. The sequence continues at coordinate 18,370 of JBCCIK010000011.1, forward strand.
CGTGGCCGGATGCTGCTGCGGCATCTGGGGCCATGACCGGTTGGCCGGACTGGTAATGTTCCATAATCGCGCCCAGTATCGCGGGTTTGATATGATCCCATTCCACTTCGTCGGATTTGGTCACTGTGACGAAGTCGTTGCCAAAGAATACGCCCGACACGCCGTTGGCAGCAAAGATGCGTTTTGCCAAAGGCGACTTTTCACCCGCTTCTGCGGATGGAAAATCTGCTGTACCCGCCTCAAGAACCGTTTGGCCTGGCAGGAACTTCAAGGTGGCCGGGTTCGGGGTGGATTCGGTCTGAATGAACATGGAACAGCTCCGTCTGAGGTCATCCTGATATGCGCGCGAGTGCGGTGGAAGTCAAGATTTGGAACAGTTCTAAATTGTGGCGGCGTGATGAATGGCATAATCAAGCCGGTCGTCGCCCCAGAACAGTTCATCACCGCTGACAAAGCTCGGTGCGCCGAATATCCCGTGATCGCTGGCGCGCGCTGTCTGGTCGAACAGCGCCTGTTTGATGTCAGGATCTGTAGTCCGATTCAGGATATCGGCTGATATACCTGCGGTTTCAAGGCAAGCTGCAAGAACCTGCGTATCCGAGATGTCGCGCCCTTGGCCGAATTCGGCCGTGTACACCGCGCGGGTAAAATCCGCACGTTGCGCATGCTGTGGGATGGCTAGTGCAAGCCGCGCAACGATCAGCGAATTTTGCGGAAACGGGTCTGGTTTTTGCAGCGGCAGATTGCGCGCGGCGCAGATACGTTGCATGTCACGCCACATATAGCGGCCTTTGGCGGGGTAGATGTTGAACGGCGACGTGGTCCAGCCCTGCTCGGCAAAGATGGGGCCTAGAAGAAACGGACACCACTCTACATCGACATTACGCTGTGCGGCTGTTTCGGCGATGCGCATAGCGCTCAGGTAAGAATAGGTCGACGCGTATTCAAACCAGAACTGGACCGTTGCAGCCATTTCGAACCCTCAGGTGATTTCTTCCAGTTTTTCCTTGCTCAAATCCCCGGGAACAATGGTGATCGGAATTGGCAGGCTGCCGGAATTCTTGGTCAGTTGTGTAACCAGTGGACCGGGACCTTTCTTGTCTGTCCCGGCGCCCAGAACCAAAACGCCAATCTCAGGATCGGATTGAACATGTTCGATGATCTGTGGGACCGGATCGCCTTCGCGAATTGCTAGTTCGGGTTCGACCCCCTGTTTATCGCGCATCCATTTGGCAAACACCTCGTAATGCGCATGAATGCGTTCGCGCGCCTCTTCACGCATCACTTCGGCAACGCCAATCCAGTGGTTGAATTCGTCCGGCGGTATCACGGACAGGATCGTGACGCCGCCGCCCGTATGCGCCGCCCGCATCGCTGCAAAACGCATCGCGTTCAGGCATTCGCGGCTGTCATCCAAAACGACCAAAAACTTGCGCATGGGTGTCCTCTTTGGTTTCCGCGATCATGCCCGACCGATTGTACGCTGGCAACTCGGGCTGAGCCGAGGTGCCGTGCTAGCGTTCGCTGGCAGCCCAGTCCCAGTAAAGAGAGCGGGCGCGCCGCGCAATAGGTCCAATCTGAAATTGCGTATCGTCCAAAGCGGTGACCGGGGTCACTTTTGACATGTTACCGGACATGAAAACCTCGTCAGCTTGGTGAAAATCTTCAAAGCTGAGAACTGTCTCGTGCACGATCACGCCATCGGCGCGCAGGTTGTCGATGTGTCGGGCCCGGGTGATCCCGGCCAGAAAGGTGCCATTGGGGATTGGTGTGAAAACCTCGCCATCCTTAACCATGAAGATGTTCGACGTAGCTGTTTCCGCAACATGCCCCATGGCATCCGCAACCAACGCGTTCGAAAAGCCCTTGTTGCGGGCTTCGCGCAGCATGCGTGCATTGTTGGGATACAGACATCCGGCCTTGGCATTCACGACGGCTGACTCAAGCAACGGACGGCGAAACCGGGTGGTCGTCAGCGTCGCCGCTGAATTCTCGGGCGCCATCGGAATTTCTTCCAGACAGATTGCAAACCCTGTGCTGTTCTCTTGAGGAACGATCGCCGTGTGATCACCATCAATGCCCCAGTACATCGGCCGGACATACACCGCGGTATCGGGGGAATAGGTCTGCAAGCCATCTGTGACCAGATCGGCCATTTGCTCTGATGTGATTGTCGGGGTCAGCATCAGCGCCTCGGCCGAGCGGTTCACCCGCGCACAATGGGCCAGAAGGTCAGGCGCCATGCCTTCGAAATATCGTGCGCCGTCGAACACGGATGATCCAAGCCACGCGCCGTGATCCGCCGCCCGCATGATGGGGGCGTCCCCATCGTGCCAGCGGCCTTCAAAATAAGTCCGGATATTCCCGCCGACTGCCATGACACCCTCCTGTGGTTTTGGCAAACCCTAGGAGGGCGCAAGGCCGAGGTCCAGCGGATTGTCCGCAACCTCAGCCCTGATTGGCGCCAACCATGCCGACGATCTCGTAAGTTTGATGCAAAATCGGTGCCGCAAGGGTGCGGGCCTTCTCAGCGCCACGTGCCAGGATCTGATCAATCTCGTCCTGTTCGTTCATCAGCCGGGCCATCTCGGTCGAGATCGGCGACAGCTTTTCCACGGCAAGCTCGGCAAGCATGGGTTTGAATTCACCAAACTGCTTGCCTCCGACATCGCTCAGCACCTGCTGTGATGTCTGATCGCTGAGCGCTGCAAAGATATTGACCAGATTGCGCGCCTCGGGTCGGCCTTCCAGCCCTTCGATGTCCGAGGGCAAGGCGTCGGGGTCCGTTTTGGCCTTGCGGATTTTCTTTGCAATAGTGTCGGCATCGTCGGTCATATTGATCCGGCTCATGTCGGATGGATCGGATTTCGACATTTTTTTCGACCCGTCCCGCAGGCTCATGACGCGGGTGGCCGCGCCTTCGATGACGGGTTCGGTGATCGGAAAGAAATCCACGCCGAAATCATTGTTGAACTTGATCGCAATATCGCGCGTCAGTTCCAGATGCTGTTTCTGATCTTCACCCACGGGCACGTGTGTGGCGTGATAGATCAGGATATCCGCAGCCATAAGCGACGGATAAGCAAACAACCCCAACGAGGCGTTCTGCTGGTTCTTGCCAGCCTTGTCTTTCCATTGCGTCATGCGCTGCATCCAGCCCATCCGGGCGACGCAGTTGAATATCCATCCAAGCTGCGCATGTTCGGGAACCTGACTTTGGTTGAACAGAATTGACTGCTGGGGATCGATGCCGGCCGCGATGAATCCGGCGCATAATTCGCGTGTATTATGTGACAGATCTGCCGGGTTTTGCCAGGTGGTGATCGCATGCAGATCTACCATGCAGTAGATGGTTTCGAACGCGGGCCCCTGCATATCGACAAAGCGCTTCATCGCGCCCAGATAGTTGCCCAGGGTCAGTCCGCCCGACGGCTGGATGCCGGAAAACACGCGCGGCGTGAATTGGGTCTGGGTCATCGAAGGGAACTCCCGTCTGGAAAAATCAATCCTCGTCGCTTACCCATGAGGCCAAGGGACGTCAACAGCCGCGAAGGGCCAGCCCAATGAGCAGTGAGAATAACACACACGCCGTGAACCCTCTGCCGCCGGTCGTTGTGGCGCTGGTGTTGTTCATAATCGGGATTGAACTGGCTTTCACCTTCGGTAGCCGAGGATTGATCGGCGGGCCGCAAGCGGTCGGTTGGCGGTTGGAAGCCCTGCAGCGATACACATTCTCCCCGGACATATTCGACTGGATGGTCCAGAATGGTCGATGGCCATTTGAACAATTGATCCGGTTCGTGACCTACCCCTTTGTTTCTGCCAATTTCACGCAGGCGGTCTTTGTCTGTGTCTTTGTACTGGCTACGGGAAAAATGGTTGCAGAGGTCTTCGGCGGGTTTCCCATGTTGATTATCTTTGTGCTCTCGGGGGTTGGAGGCGCGCTGGCCTATGCCGTTTTGTTGAACCCGGATTATCCGCTGGTTGGCGGGTTTCCTCCGGTCTACGGGCTGATCGGTGCTTTTACCTGGTTGCTGTGGCGCAAACTGTCTTTGGTGGGTGAAAATCAGGCGCGTGCCTTTCAGTTGATTGCCGTGCTGATGGGTATTCAGCTGCTTTTTGGGCTGATCTTCGGCGGGACGTCGGATTGGGTTGCTGATCTGGGTGGCTTTGCCACCGGGTTCGGGTTGTCTTTCGTTCTGGCTCCGGGTGCGTGGGCCCGTATCGTCGCGCGGATTCGCCGGGACTAACAAGTTCAGCGTCGCAACGCGCGCCGGAATTCCGCAATCTCAAACGCGCCCAGTTTGTGGCCGAACAAGAAATAGGCCGCGCCCGCCAGCGTGATCAGGCCCGTCAGCGCCAGATATCGCCATCCGGACAGTTCCAGCGTCCAGCCGAGCATCTGTATCGCGACCAAAAGCACCGCAGCCATCCCCAGCGCGGCAAGCGCGATCCGCCATGCGCGCCGTTTGAACCGGTCGTCAAAACGGGCTTCATCCCCCAATCGGCGCGCGCCTACGGCAAGCAGGACAACCATCACCCACCCGGCGGTCGACGCCGCAATCGCCGGAGCGATCCAGCCAACTATCGGAAAAAGCCCAAAAGCAAGAACCGCGTTGACGATCATGGCCACAACCGCATAGCGAAACGGCGAGCGTGTATCCTCGCGCGCGAAGAATAAAGGTTGCAGCAGTTTCTGCAGCATAAAGGCGGGCAGGCCAATGCCGTAGACCGCGACGGCTAACGCAGTTGCAGCGGTATCTTCGGCGCTGAACTGACCGCGTTCGAACAGGACCGAGACCAACGGGATCGGGATAATCACCAAAGCGACGGTCGACGGTAAGGTCATCAGCAACGTGAACTCGCCAGCACGGGAAAAGGCGTTGCGCGCACCGTCCTTGTCGTCTGCGCGCAGCCGACGGGACAGATCAGGCAAAAGGACAATTCCAACCGCAATGCCGACCACGCCCAAGGGCAGTTGATACAGTCTGTCAGCCGCAAACAGCCAACTGACCGCTTTTTCCGTTTTCGACGCAACCAGTTGACCCACCACCAGGTTGACCTGCGTGACCCCCATGGCAAGCGCGGCCGGAACCGCGATGCGAACCATGCGACGCATATCCGGTGTCAGGCGCGGCATACCGGGGCGAATACGCACCCCGGCGCGTTCCGCCGCACTCCACACCAAGGCCAGTTGAGCGATCCCAGCGACCGGTATCACCGCGATCAGCCAGCGGATGACTTCGCCGCCTGCCACAGCCCCGACAATCAAGGCCGTGCAGGCAAAGACATTCAGCAAAACCGGGGCCGCCGCCGCAACAGCAAACCGGCCCGTCGCATTCAAGACACCAGAAAACAACGCGGCCAGTGACATGAACAGAATGTAGGGAAAGACCACATAGCTGTAGTCCACAGCCAGATCGAAACGGGCGTCGCCGTAAAATCCTTCGGCTGTCAGCCAGACAAGGCCCGGCATAAAAACCATGGCCAGTCCAACCAGGGCCAGAACGGCGATGGCCAGAAGGTTGAACGCATCCTGGGCGAAACCTGCCGCGTTATCGTCAGATTCAAGACGTTTGGAGAACATTGGCACAAAGGCCGCGTTAAACGCACCTTCGGCAAAGAAGCGGCGGAACATATTGGGTAGCCGAAAGGCCGCGACAAAAGCGTCCATAACCGGGCCCGGGCCGATATAGGCGGTCAGCAGAACTTCTCTCAGGAACCCGAGAACACGGCTGGTCAGCGTCCAGAACCCCACGGTGAACAGGCCGGAAAACAGCCGGATCTGCTTCATGAGGCCGCGCGCTCCGCGCCTTCTGCAATGGCCCTGCGCAGCTTGGTCTCAAGATTGCGTTGCTTGCTTTCCGAATAGTATTTCAAACCAAACATGTCTTTGACGTAGAACGTATCGACCACCTGTTCGCCGTACGTGGCGATCACGGCGTTTGCGATATAAACATTTGCGGATGCCAGTGTTCGGGTCAGATCATACAGCAAACCGGGACGATCCCGCGTGTCGACTTCGATGATCGTGTAGATTTCCGAGCCGTCGTTGTCGAAGGTGATATGGGTGGGCACGTTGAACGCGCGTTCGCGTTTCTTGATCTTGTCGCGGGATTTCAGCGCATCGCCGGCCACGACCTCACCCTTCAGCGTTTTGTGTATCATTTGCGTTAGGCGGGACAGACGCGACGTTTCAAAGGGGCGCCCTTCTGCGTCCTGTATCCAGACTGCGTCGGTGACATAGCCGTCCTTGGTGGTATAGCTGCGCGCGTCGACGACATTTGCACCCACAAGCGCCAGAGCGCCGGCGATCCGCGCAAAAATGCCCGGATGATCGCCCATGGCAAAACAGGCGCGTGTGGCGTCGCGATCTTCGTCGGGATGCAGCCGAATTTCCATCGCGCCAGCATCCCCGCCTTGCTCCAGAGCGCGCAGCATCTCTGCGAATTCGACATGCGTTGACAGGTTCAGACCTTGCCAATACGGCGCGTAGTGGCGACCGGTTTCGGTCTTCAGATCAGACTTCGTCCAATCGTCCAGCGCATCGCGTAGCGCCTTTTTGGCCTCGACACCGCGGTTGGTGCGGTTCAGATCCTCCATTCCGGTTTCCAGCGCACGCTTGGTTTCAGCATGCAGGGCGCGCAGCAAAGTGGCTTTCCAGTTGTTCCAGGTTGTCGGACCCACGCCGCGAATGTCGCAGACCGTCAGAACCGTCAGCAAATCCAGCCGCTTGACGGATTGCACGGCCTTGGCAAAGTCCCGCACGGTCCGAGGGTCGGAGATGTCGCGTTTTTGCGCCATGTCCGACATCAGCAGATGATAGCGCACCAACCATTCCACAGTTTCCGAATCGGATTTGTTCAGCCCAAGGCGCGGGGCCACCTTGCGCGCGATCTGTGCGCCCAGAATCGAATGATCCTCGGGTCGCCCCTTGGCGATATCGTGCAGCAAAAGCGCGACATAAAGCACCTTTCGGTTCACGCCACCTTTCAGAATTGAAGACACCAGCGGCAGTGATTCAACCAGTTCTCCTCGCTCGATCTGGGCCAGGTTCACGATACACTGGATGATGTGCTCGTCCACTGTATAGCTGTGATACATGTTGTACTGCATCATCGCGACGATCGGCTCGAACTCGGGCAAAAACGCGGACAGCACACCCAACTCGTTCATGCGGCGCAAGGCGCGTTCCGGATTGCCATGTTTCAGCATCAGATCAAGAAAAATGCGCCGCGCCTCTTTGTTGTTGCGCATGTCCTCGTCGATCAGGTTCAAATTGGCGGTGACCAGCCGCATGGCATCCGGGTGGATCAGCATGCCGGTGCGCAACCCTTCTTCGAACAGGCGTAAAAGGTTTACTTTGTCGGACAAAAAACTCTCGGGGTCCGACACGTCCAGTCTGCCATGCACAACCTGATAACCGGGCTTTACGCTGGGGCGGCGGCGGAAAATCCGTTCCAGCAGCGGGGCGCCTTTGACATGCGCGGCTTCGAGCTTTGTCAGAAGTATCCGCGTCAGTTCGCCCACCTTGGTCGCTTCGCGGAAATAGCGCTGCATGAACACTTCCACGGCGCGGCGACCGGCACGGTCCTTGTATCCCATGCGCGCGGCAACTTCGACCTGCATATCGAAAGTCAGTTGCTCGGTCGGGCGTCCGGTGACCAGATGCAGATGAGATCGCACAGCCCAAAGAAAGTTTTCAGCCTCGACAAAGGTTTTGAATTCTTCGGGTTTGAACAGGCCCAAAGGCACCAGTTCGGCCACGTCCTGAACGCCATATATGTACTTGGCGATCCAATACAGGGATTGCAGATCGCGCAGGCCGCCTTTGCCCTCTTTTACATTGGGCTCGACCATGTACCGCTGACCTTGTTTTCGATGTCTGGCGTCGCGCTCTTGCAGCTTGGCCTCGATGAAGGCACGTTCCGTTCCTTTGAACAAATCTGTTTTCAGGCGTTGCTCCAACTCATCCGCCAGATTGCGATCACCCGCCAGATAGCGTTGTTCCAGCATGGCGGTTCGGATGGTGAAATCATCGGCCCCGAGCCGCAGACAATCTTTTATGGTGCGGGAGGAATGGCCAACTTTCAGTCGCAAATCCCACAGGATGTACAACATCGACTCGATCACGCTCTCGGCCCAGGCGGTGATTTTGTAGGGTGTCAGAAACAGAAGATCGACATCGGAATAAGGCGCCATCTCGCCACGCCCATACCCGCCGACGGCCAGCACCGCGATCCGCTCACCCTGGGTAGGTGTGGCCAAAGGGTGTAGTTTCACACTGGCTATCTGCATCGCTGTGCGGACCAGTTGATCAGTCAGAAAAGTGTAGGAGCGGGTCAGCGGACGCGCATCGAAGGGGCGATCTGCGAAGGCATCCGCTATCGCTTTACGACCAGCTTTTTGCGCGGTGCGCAGAACACGCACAGCCGCGCTGCGCAGTGCGGAATTGTCTGCGCAGTTTTCGAAAGCCTGTGCCAGTTGATCGCTGACTCTGGCGCTGTCGAAAATGTCTTCGGCAGGACAGATCAGTTGGTCATGCGGCCGAGTGCTGATCGGGAGCGGGAGATCAGAATCCGGCGCCAGAGAAGCTTTGTGGGGCAGGGTCAATCACAACCACCTGTTTGTTCTGGATCGTGGCAACCGCCAGACCACGTTCGTTGGTACCGTTGGACAGCAGGCGGAAGATACCTCCTACCCCCTGAAAACCGGCGCTTTGAGTCAAGGCCGCGCCGGTCAACGCGTTTGACTGGCCCTGGCTGACCAGTGCACCGATGGCTGCGATGCCGTCATAGGCCAGACCGCTAATGGGATGTGGAGCTTCGCCATATGTGGCATTGTACCGCTGGCGGTATGCCGCTGCTTTTGACGGATCGGGCAAGGCGAACCAACCGCCCTGAACACCCGGCAGCTCCAGTGTCTGAGGCGGGATATCCCAACGGGTCAGTCCGATGAACTGCGTGGTTGCAGGTGACACGCCGGCCTCTGGCAGAAGTTGCGAAAACAAAGGCAGAGCGCCCGCTGTCGTCGCGGTCAGAAAAATTGAATCCGCACCCGATGACTGGACCGTCGCCGTCACCGTGGGAACAGCGTTGATCACCCCCTGTTGCGACCGATCATATGACACCGTTCCGGCGTTATTGACCCGGCTGCCGCCAAGTGCGCTGGCGATTGCGGATTGTCCCAACTGCCCGGCTGCGTCGTTGCTGTGCACGATCACGGCTGCGGTTTTGCCCTGGCGACCGGCAAACCCGACAAGCCGGTTGGCAGTGTTCTGAAAAGTTGGACCCAGCACATAGACATTGCCACCCGCAATACTGGTATTGTTGGAAAAGGACAGCACGTTGACATTGTTGTTCAACACCGCAAGCCCGGCCGCGTTTGCAGCTTGCGCATATACCGGGCCAATAATGATTTTTGCGCCGTCCGCCACCGCCTGTTGTGCGACGGCGGATGCCGTGGCGGAATTGCCTGCCGTGTCATAGACACGAAGATCGATCTTGACGTTTGGCAAATCGCTCATGGCCAGCCGTGCGGCGTTTTCCAGACTTTGGGCCAAAGCCGCATCGCCGGATTGACCGGATCCGCGCGGGATCAGCAGGGCAACAGGCACCGGCTCCGACGTGTTGATCGACGGGCCGCCGCCGATTGCACCGGGTTCGCAGGCGGCCAAAAACGCAGCGGTTGTCAGGGTTGCGGCGACTTTCGCCAGTTTGCTTAGAGACTTGCAAACGATAAACATCTAAATGAAAACTCCCTGATCCGGCGGTTATGGATATTGTTATTCCGTCGAGCCGCGATAATAAACGTCACGCTCTGAGGGTCCAGCTTTGAATTTCCAAAAGATCAGATTGGCTGCGGGCCTGTATTTTATTGCCACTCCAATTGGAACTGCGCGCGACATCACGCTCAGGGCGCTGGACGTGCTGGCCTCTGCGGATGTGATCGCGGCCGAGGACACCCGCAGCCTGCGCCGGCTGATGGACATACACGGCGTACCCTTAGGAGGCCGCAGGCTGTTGGCATACCACGACCACAGCGGCACAAACGCGCGCAGCAAACTTGTCGAAGCGCTGGATGCCGGACAGTCGGTCGCTTATGCTTCCGAAGCGGGCATGCCGCTGATTGCCGATCCGGGGTATGAATTGGGCAAGCAGGCTGCCGAAGCGGGACATATCGTGACTTGCGCACCGGGCCCGTCCGCCGCATTGACCGCGCTGACGCTTGCGGGCCTGCCCACGGACGCGTTCTTTTTCGCGGGCTTTCTACCCAGTGCCAAGGGCGCCCGGCGCACCCGGATCGGGGTGTTGCGCGATATCCCGGGCACCTTGGTAATCTACGAGTCCCCAAAACGTGTGGCCGCAAGCCTGTCGGATCTGGCGGTTGTTCTGGGCGCGGAACGCCGCGCCGCGTTGTGTCGCGAACTCACCAAAAAATTCGAGGAAGTAAAACGCGGCACACTTGGGGAATTGGCCGAACACTTCAAGGGAACGTCCATTAAGGGCGAAGTTGTTTTGTTGGTGGATCGCGGACATTCGCCAAACGTTAAGGACTCTGACATAGAAACGGCATTGCAACAGGCGCTGGAAACACATTCGGTGCGGGATGCGGCTGATTTGGTGTCGGAAATGTTCAAACTGCCTCGGCGATCCATCTATCAGAAGGCCCTGAAAATAGGTAAGGAATGACATGTCCAGACGGTCGATACGTGGTTCCGTGGCTTTCCATGCGGGTCAGTCTGCGGAACATCGCGTTGCCATCGATTACGAACGGCGCGGATTTTCGGTTGCGCATCGTCGCTGGCGCGGATCAGGTGGCGAAATTGATCTGATCCTGCGTGGGGCCGATGGGCTGATCTTTGTTGAGGTCAAGAAAGCCAACAGTTTTGAGCAGGCTGCAGCCCGTATCGGCAAGCGGCAGATCGCGCGCATATATGCGTCCGCTGCTCAGTTTCTGGACACCGAGCCTGAAGGCCAGCTGACAAATGTTCGGTTTGATGCAGCGCTGGTTGATGCCACGGGGGCGGTGCAAATCTTGGAAAACGCCTTTGTTCATGCGTAAGGCCCATTGAACACCCCGATGTGCTGGGCCATGTATCAGGCGTGAAACTGAGGGACACGCCATGAAAATTGCCTTTCAAATGGATCCGATCGGGGCTGTTGATATTGATGCCGACAGCTCGTTCCGACTTGCGGAAGAGGCGCAGGCGCGTGGTCATCAGTTATTCTTTTATGGACCTGATCAATTGGCGTATCAGGAAGGTGTCATCACTGCGCGTGGTCATGACATGCGGGTTCAGCGCGTGCCGGGTGATCCGGCCGAGTTGGGGCCCGAACGAGAAGTCAACCTGGCCGAATTTGATGTCATCTGGCTGCGCCAGGATCCGCCTTTCGACATGCATTACATTACGTCGACGCATCTGCTGGACCGGCTCAAGGGGCAGGCGCTGGTCGTCAACGACCCGTTTTGGGTGCGCAATTACCCGGAAAAGCTGCTGGTGCTCGATTTCCCGGACCTGACGCCGCCAACAACCATCGCCCGCGATCTGAAGACAATCAAGACGTTCAAGGAAAAACACGGCGATATCATTCTCAAGCCGCTGTATGGCAACGGCGGCGCAGGCGTTTTCAGATTGGACGCAAATGACCGCAACCTGACTTCGCTGCACGAATTGTTTTCCGGGTTTTCTCGGGAGCCGTTGATTGTGCAGAAATTCCTGCCGGATGTGCGCAACGGTGACAAACGTATCATTTTGGTGGACGGAGAGGCGGTCGGCGCAATCAACCGGGTTCCAGCCGCGGGTGAGACACGCTCGAACATGCATGTGGGTGGTCGGCCGGAAAAAATCGGCCTGTCGGATCGCGACTTGGAGATTTGCGCCGCCATAGGACCGCTGCTGCGGGAAAAGGGCCAGATATTCGTTGGTATTGATGTGATTGGCGACTACCTGACGGAAATCAACGTGACGTCACCAACCGGGATACAAGAGCTTGAGCGCTTCAATGGTGACAATATCGCTGAAAAAATTTGGCAAGCCATCGAAACCAGAACAAACGGGTTTCCTCAGACCATCTGAGAAATTCAGATGCTAAGCCATAACGCGGGCCATGATGCGAAAGCTTAGTGCCTCGGCAATATGTGGTCTGGACACGTCTGGGCAGCCCTCAAGATCCGCGATTGTACGCGCAACCCGCAGAATTCTGTGGAACGCGCGTGCGGACAGGCCAAACCTGTCCGCTGCCTTCAGCAACAGGTCTTTTCCTTCGGCATCCGGGCTGGCAACCTCGTCCAGCATGTTGCCTTCGATATCTGCGTTCTGACGCACCGATGGGGTGTCGAGAAAGCGGCTCGCCTCTATGCTGCGGGCCTTTTCAACCCGCGCCGCCACTATGGCTGAACTGTCACCAGAAGCCGGCAGATCCAGATCGGTAAAGGCGACCGGGGGCACTTCGATCCTCATGTCAAAGCGATCCATCAGCGGCCCTGAGATGCGGTTCAGATATTCTTCGCCACACCCCGGCGCACGAGAGCAGGCTCGCGACGGGTCTGTCAGGTAACCGCATTTGCAAGGATTGGCCGCTGCGACCAGCATAAATCGGCAAGGATACTTCACATGCGCGTTGGCGCGCGCCACCATGACTTCGCCTGTTTCAATGGGCTGGCGCAAGGTCTCCAGAACGGTCCGAGGAAACTCGGGGAACTCGTCCATGAACAAGACACCATTGTGCGCCAGGGAAATCTCGCCCGGTTTCGCGCCTTTGCCGCCGCCGACAATTGCGGCCATCGACGCTGTGTGGTGAGGTTCGCGAAACGGGTGCGACCGATTGATCCCGCCTTCATCCAGCAAGCCGCATAAAGACTGGATCATCGACGTCTCCAGCGCCTCGACCGGGCTCAGCTGCGGTAAAATGCCGGGCAGGCGGGCCGCAAGCATGGATTTACCCGACCCCGGAGTGCCGATCATAATCAGGTGGTGACGCCCGGCCGCAGCGATCTCCAGTGCTCTTTTTGCCCGTTCCTGCCCTTTGACATCGCGCAGATCACGCGGATTGGCGGCCAGGTTGACTTCGCCTGGTAGGGCTGCCGGCAAAGGGGACTGACCCGAGAAATGGCGCACGACATCACCCAGGGATGCAGCCCCAATAACCTGGGTTGCATCCACCCACGCAGCTTCAGCGGACGAGGCTTGCGGGCAGAGCAGCGTGCGATTGTCGGACGCAGCCGTCATGGCCGCCGGTAGCGCACCCATGACCGGCACCAGAGACCCGTCAAGAGACAGCTCACCCAAGGCGACGGTCCCTTCGGCAGCGTCTGCGGGTATGATGTCCAGCGCCGACAGCAAGGCCACCGCGATTGGCAGATCGAAGTGGCTGCCTTCTTTGGGCAGGTCAGCCGGTGACAGGTTGATGGTGATCCGCTTGGACGGCAGAGCAATAGCCATCGAGTTTAGCGCGCTGCGCACACGATCGCGGGCCTCTGAAACCGCTTTGTCCGGCAATCCCACGATTGAAAACGCAGGCAGCCCCGGAGTGACAGCGCATTGTACTTCGACCGGGCGGGCCTCGACCCCTTGAAAGGCAACGGTGTGGGCGCGGGTTACCATGACAGTCCTGTTTGTGGTTAACAGGCCGTTGCTGACATGGTTGCGGTTTAGGAAACGTTAACAGCGGCGCGCATTGCGGTGAATTTGGGCCAGGCATCGGGGTCGGCCACTGTTTTGTCGCGGCAGAAGGGATTGCAGAACCCCCAGCATTGACCGTCAAGGTCCAAATAGTCTGTGACCGGTTTCCCGGAATACGGGCAAAGCGTGTTCACCGACGGCCCTTTATTGACAGGTTTTGCGCCAGACGCCCCGCCCACGGGCCAGGGTTGCGAATGCAGGTTCTGCGGATACGGAAACGGGTCATAGCGCACGATCATTCCCATTGCACGCCACTGTCGAACCCGGCTGTCCGATAGCAGATACAGACAATACCGCAGATTATCCTGCGACATGGGCAATCCATATCCGATGACCCGGGCGGCTACGGGTGTATAGAATACATCGGCCAATGAATATGTGCCCAACAGCGGGCCTTCGCTGGCGCCCGACAGCGTGCGCGCATGCGCCCACAGCGTTTCGATCCGCGCTAGATCCGCTCTGGTTTCAGGCGAAGGCGCAAAGCCCTGCCAAGCGTGCAACAATTGCATCGGGCACTGATCGCGCAAAGCGTGAAACCCTGCAACCATTTCGGCACACAGCCACCGCGCGGTGGCGCGCGCGGGCGGGTCGACCGGCCACAGCCCCGCATCCGGGTGACGTTCGGCCAGTGTTTCGGCCATGGCGAGGCTTTCGCCCACAACCGTACCATCGGGCAAACGCAGCGTCGGAACCAGCCGCGCAGGGGCCAGTGCCGATAAATCATCAGCCATCGTTCCCGAATACAAGCCGACGAGGTGGCTGCGACTAGGCAAATCGAATTTTTCCAGCATCAGCCAGCCGCGCAACGACCAGCTGGAAAACAGGCGATCCCCGATAAATAGATCATAGGTCATGCAAGAAAGATGGCGTAGAACACTGTGACGGTAAAACTCGGATTTGTGGCGTATGCCATCACGGAAGGTGATTTATTTTCCCGACACTCCACTGTGAGCCGTCGAAACCAATATCCGTAACCGAAAGATTATCAATCCTGTGGGCAAACGCCTGTTGTGCGTCCAGATCAAGGGCGCGCTGTACTTGTGTTAGGATCACGCCGAAATGCACCACCACCACAATATCCGCCGCCGGATAATCCTGGATCAGCGCATCTATGGCGCGATCCACACGATGTCGCACGTCGTTCCAGCTTTCGCCTTTTGGGGGGCGTACATCGCCGGGCGAATCCCAATATGCAAAGGCAAGGTGCGGGTCCTCGGCCTCGATATCGGCAAACCCGCGCAGCTCCCATGCGCCGAAATTAATCTCGCGCAGATCAGAGTGGTGCGGCAGGCGTTTGCGCGTTCCCTGAATGGCCGAGGCCGTGTCCACAGCCCGCGACAGGTCAGAGGATATGATCATCGCGCTCTTGGGCAGATGGCTGTGCAGTCTTGCGATTGCGGCTGTGTCGCTCAGGTCCGCTGGCAGGTCGGACCAGCCGACCATCGTTTTGGCGTGGGTGGGGCCGTGGCGCACCAGATGCAAACGCGTCACGACAATGTCCCCTTCACAACAACGGGCAACCCTGCCACGACCTGAACAACCAGATCCGCCCGCGCCGCCAGGGCGATGTTCAAACGTCCTTGCGCTTCGCGAAATTGTCGGCCCAGCGTGTTGTCGGGAACAATGCCTTGTCCGACCTCATTCGACACAATGACGACCCGGGCCGCACAGGAGATCAACGCGGACAGCAAATCGGACTGGGCGCGATCCAGATCATGTTCGGCCAGCATGTGATTGGTCAGCCACATGGTGGCACAATCGATCAAGCATATCTGCTGCGCGCTGAGGTCCGCCAGAACGGGGTGCAGATCAAAAGGGGTCTCAATCGTCTGCCACCCTGCACCGCGTTGTGAAACATGACGATCCACCTTGACGCGCATTTCCTCATCAAACACTTGTGAAGTGGCAATGTAGACCCGGTTTTTGCCTGACGAAACAACCAGTTGTTCCGCAAACGCCGACTTGCCCGACGCAGCCCCGCCCAGCACAAAGGTTAAATCGGCAGCCACAATTCTTACCTCATTAGTGATCCAAGTGGTTCTGCTGTGCGTATCGACGTCAAGTCGACATAGCAAGCCCGGCCTGCGGCTGCACAACATGGGGAGAGTTTCATGGCACTGGACAACGCAACCGATTTTTCGATGTCCCGGCAAGCAATGAAAGCCGAACTGCTGGATGCGGAAACGGAATTGCAACTTGCCTACGCATGGCGCGATCAGCGCGACGAAAAAGCGTTGCATCGATTGATTACGGCCTACATGCGACTGGCGATTTCAATGGCGGCCAAGTTTAAGCGATACGGCGCGCCAATGAATGATCTGATTCAGGAAGCCGGGCTGGGCCTGATGAAAGCAGCCGACAAGTTCGATCCGGACCGCGGCGTGCGCTTTTCAACTTACGCCGTGTGGTGGATCAAGGCCAGCATTCAAGACTACGTGATGCGGAACTGGTCGATGGTGCGAACAGGGTCGACCTCATCCCAGAAATCGTTGTTTTTCAACATGCGCCGCGTGCAAGCCAGGCTGGAACGTGAGGCCGCCACCGAAGGTTTGGAAATGGATCGTCATCAGTTGCACCAGATGATCGCAACCGAAATCGGTGTGCCGTTGCGGGATGTGGAAATGATGGAAGGCCGCCTGTCGGGATCCGATTTTTCACTCAACGCAGTTCAGTCGGCGGATGAAGACGGGCGCGAATGGATTGATGCGCTGGAAGACGACAGTGAACAAGCGGCCGAGACCGTGGAACACAGCCACGATACGCAACAGCTGCGCGAATGGCTGTTGACGGCGATGAAAGCGCTGAATGATCGCGAAAGGTTCATTGTGCGCGAACGCAAGCTGCGCGAACCGGCCCGCACGCTGGAAAGTCTTGGCGACGAACTGGGCTTGTCCAAGGAACGTGTACGTCAGCTGGAAGCGGCGGCCTTCATTAAAATGCGCAAGAACCTTGAAGCTCAGTCGCGCGAGGTGCAACACTTCATCGCATGAGAAACCTTGCGATTCTGCTGTTTGTTCTGACTGTTACGTTTTGGCCGCCTGGGCGGGCCAATGCAGCCGAAATGATCCCTGATGATGTGCGCGCCGCTATGATGGATGCGGATGTGGTTATCCTGGGTGAGATACATGATAATCCACGTCACCATCAGGTGCAGACCGAAGCGATCAGCGTCCTGACTCCATCCGCCGTTGTGTGGGAGATGGTGACAGAAGAAGGCGCGCAAAGACTGGCGCAAAAGGCAGCGACAACTCCCGAAGAACTGTCACGCATCTTGCGCTGGGCCGAGTCGGGCTGGCCGCCGCTCAGCATGTATTACCCGGTATTTCAGGCATCGGATGCACCTGTTTACGGCGCGATGGTTCCGCGCACGGCGGCGCGGGCGGCCATGCAGCGCGGGGCTGCAACGGCTTTGGGTGCAGATGCTGCGCGGTACGGCCTGACAGTCCCGCTGCCGCCTGTGGAACAGGCCGCCCGCGAGGCGGACCAGCTGGCAGCGCATTGCAATGCATTGCCGCAAGAGGCGTTGCCGCAAATGGTTGCGATCCAGCGCCTACGCGATGCGGTGCTGGCACGATCTGTTCTGCGGGCCATTGATGAAACCGAAGGTCCTGTTGCTGTCATCACCGGAAACGGCCACGCGCGAAAGGATCGCGGCATCCCGACCTATCTGTCCCGACTGCGTCCAGGGTTGAAAGTGTTTGTTCTGGGCCAGTCCGAAGACGGTGTTGTGGATGGTGAATTCGATGCCGTGATCGACAGCCCGGCAATCGAGCGCGAAGACCCGTGCAAGGCCTTTGAAGTGCAGAATTAATTGCTGGTACTACCCCGCACCCTTGCCTAATGTCGGGGCCGACCAAGACGGGAAGGGCAATTGATGCTGGCATCCAAACGCATTCTGCTGATCATCGGCGGAGGGATTGCGGCCTACAAGTCGCTGGATCTGATCCGTCGCCTGAAAGAACGCGGGGCGTTCGTGACGCCGGTCCTGACCCGCGCGGCAGAAGAGTTTGTAACCCCTTTGTCGGTGTCGGCCCTGTCGGGAGAGACAGTCTATCGTGATCTGTTTGATCTGACCGATGAGGCCGAGATGGGCCATATTCAGCTGTCGCGCTCGGCCGATCTGATTGTTGTGGCACCTGCAACCGCTGACATGATGGGCAAGATGACCTCTGGGTTGGCAAACGATCTGGCCTCGACCGTTTTGATGGCGACTGACACTCCGGTCCTGTGTGCGCCGGCGATGAACGTGCGCATGTGGACCCATCCGGCAACCCAGCGCAACCTTGCGCAATTGCGGCAGGACGGAATTCAGTTTTCCGGCCCCAACGAAGGCGACATGGCGTGTGGCGAATATGGTCCGGGGCGCATGTCCGAACCTTTGGAGATCATCGCTGCAATCGAAACCCAGCTTTTGGCCGGACCTTTGCAGGGAAAACGCGTTCTTGTCACTTCGGGGCCGACGCACGAACCGATTGACCCGGTGCGTTATATAGCCAACCGGTCATCGGGTGCGCAGGGAACCGCGCTGGCCCGGGCCTTGTCTGCCCTTGGGGCCGAGGTTGTGTTTGTCACCGGACCGGCCGTTGTGGCCGCGCCAGATGGCGTGCAGACAGTTGAGGTTGAAACGGCGCAGCAAATGTCTGACGCGGTTGATGCGTCGCTGCCGGTTGATGCGGCGGTCTTTGCTGCCGCTGTTGCGGATTGGCGGGTGGCACATGCGTCTGACCGAAAGCTCAAGAAAACCAATGATGGGGTACCGTCGCTGACGTTCACAGAAAATCCCGACATTCTGAAACGCGTTGCGCATATGGAGCAGGGGCGCCCGGCGCTGGTTGTCGGCTTTGCCGCCGAGACCGATGACGTGCTGGACAATGCAACCGCCAAACGTCTGCGCAAAGGGTGCGACTGGATCGTTGCCAACGATGTCAGCCCTGCCACCGGAATCATGGGTGGTGACGAAAACGCAGTGATCCTGATTTCAGAAAACGCGGCCGAAACTTGGCCGCGCATGGGCAAAGACGCGGTCGCCGCCCGGCTGGCCCAAAAAATAGCCGACGTTCTGGTCGATTGACCCGGCAACGCCAACAAAATGAGGTGCAGCAATGGTGAAAGTGCGGGTGATCCGCGAAGCGGACTCGGATCCTTCGATCCCTTTACCATGCTATGAGACGGTGGGCGCGGCCGGGGCTGACGTGCGCGCCAACCTGCCTGATCGCGTGCCGATCATGCTTGCGCCGGGTCAGCGGATATTGGTGCCAACCGGTCTGCGTGTTGAGATACCAAAAGGCTATGAAATTCAGGTGCGTCCGCGGTCCGGGCTGGCCCTGAAACATGGCATCACACTGCCCAACTCACCTGGTACCATAGACAGTGATTATCGCGGTCCTCTGGGCATCATTGTAATGAATGCCGGTCAGGATCCTTTCGAAGTCGTTCACGGTGAGCGCATCGCGCAACTTGTGATCGCGCCCGTGATACAGGCCGAGTTCGAGCCGGCGACAGCGCTGGCAGAGACCGACCGAGGATCCGGCGGCTTTGGCTCGACCGGGCGTGACTGATGCTGCTTGTCCTGTTTCTAGCGTCCGGATTATGGGGTATCGGATATCTTGCAGGTGCGTCGCGGCAGGCGCGTACGGTGTCTGTAGGCGTCCTGCTTGCAGGTGTAATTCTGTCGCATCTGATCCTGCCTGACAGCCATCCTTTGCGCCAAGCAACGGGCGGATCAGCCGCGCTGTGGCTGCTCCTGGCCGGGGCGGCGATGCTAGTGGTGTTGTATCAGAAAGTGCTTAGGGCGCTGCGCGCGCGTGTTGTCCGCCCCGACGACCAGCAGGATAAAAGAATATCCGGGCGATTCAGCGATACAGAGCTGGATCGATATGCACGCCACATTGTCCTTCGGGAAATCGGTGGTCCGGGTCAAAAAAGCCTCAGACAGGCCCGTGTTCTTGTGATCGGTGCAGGAGGGCTGGGCGCGCCCGCATTACAATATCTGGCGGCAGCCGGTGTTGGAACAATCGGTGTGATTGATGATGATGTGGTCGAAAATGCAAATTTGCAGCGTCAGGTGATCCATCGCGATGCAGATATAGGAATGCCCAAGGTCTTTTCGGCACAAAAGGCGATGCAGGCACAGAACCCCAACGTCGTGGTCCTGCCGTACCATCGTCGCCTGACGGAAGAGATTGCCGAGGATCTGCTTGGCGATTTCGATCTGATTCTGGATGGCACGGATAACTTCGACACTCGGTATCTGGTCAATCGAACGGCTGTGGCCCTTGGCAAACCTTTGATCTCGGGCGCGTTGTCGCAATGGGAAGGGCAGCTTAGCGTGTTCGATCCGGCGCGCGGTGGGCCATGCTATCAGTGTGTTTTCCCCACAGCCCCCGCCGCCGGTCTGGCTCCGTCCTGCGCCGAGGCAGGGGTGATCGGTCCACTGCCCGGTGTAATCGGATCAATGATGGCGGTTGAAGTGATCAAGGTAATCACGGATGCGGGCGCGGTCTTGCGGGGCGAGATGTGGATTTACGATGCGCTCTATGGCGAAAGTCGGAAAATCGCAGTGTCCCGTCGCGCCGATTGCCCGGTTTGCGGCGACACCAGCAGCTAGTCGCAACCGCCGCGCGCGCTTGCGCGCGGCCCGGCCCAACCCCGACAGAGCGCATCTTTGATGCGCTCAGCGGGGGCGGGAGCTTTGCTTTTATCCCAGCGCACGATCCAGATCGGCGATCAGGTCGTCGCTGTCTTCCAGCCCGACCGACAGTCTGAATATCCCGTCGCCGGCATAGGCACGATAGTCTTCCAGCTGGGCGCCTTGCAGCTTGAACGATGTCTCCATCAGCCCTTGTGTGCCCATCCAGAAAATCAGGCTGCGATGATGGCCCAGTGACACCGCATAGTGAATGATCTGCAGTTTTTCGATCATGCGGCGTGCCAGACGTTCTCCGTCTTCGGCGTTGCCCACCTGAAATGAGATCATGCCCGACATGTTCGACATTTGTGTCGCGGCAAGTTCGAACTGCGGATGCGACGGCAGTCCGGGATACATGACGCGGGTGACGCGTGGGTCGCTGTCCAGCCACTTTGCGACGGCTGTTGCCCCGTCCTGATGCGCCTTCATCCGCAAGGGAAGCGTTGTTGCCCCGCGTGCGATCAGCCACGCGTTGAACGGCGACAGGATGGATCCGTGATGAATGCCCGCTTCGGCGCGCAGGTTTGCGATCAGTTCTGTCGACCCTGCAACGGCTCCGCCCACCGCGTCGCCGTGACCGCCAATGTATTTAGTGATCGAATGCATTGTCAGATCAACACCCAACGCAACCGTATCCATCCCCAAGGGCGACGCAAATGTTGCGTCGCAGCTCAGTAAAGCACCTGCCGCCCTGGCCAGCTTTGCAACGGCCGCCAGGTCTGTCAGGCGGCCAATCGGGTTTACCGGCGTCTCGGTATGCAGCAGCCGGGTATTGGGTCGAATGGCATCGCTGACCGCTGCCAGATCGGACATATTGACCGTTGACACCTCGATCCCCATCCGTGGCAGCGTTTCGCGGGCCAGTTCCGCAACCCCCGCATAGGACACATCGGAGAGAACCAGATGATCACCGGATGACAGCAAGGTGAAAAAGATAGCAGAGGCCGCGGCCATCCCAGACGCCGTGGCCAGACAGGCTTCGGTACCCTGCAAGGCCGCGATTTTTGCTTCCAACCCGGCCACGGTCGGATTGGCCCATCTGGAATAGACATAGGGGCTGTCCGGGGTCAGATCATGGGCTGAAAACCCTTCAGGACTTTCACTGACAAAGGTCGAGCTCATGTGGATGGGCGGTGCCGAGGCGTTGGTCGCAGCATCCGGTGCATCTCCTGCGTGGATCGCCGTTGTCATTGGCCCGGTCTGTTCGTTCGATCTTGTCATTTACAACCTCCTTGTCTGCGGTAAATGCTGCGTGCACAGGGTGTCGAGCGCTAGTCGGAATCCGACAGAAAATGACGCGTGTCGCGCTGTACCTCTGGACCATTGGCAACGCCCTACCTAGCTTGCACTGCAAAGGAGAGCCTTATGTCCAACCCTATCCTGTCCAACTGGACCACCCGTTTTGAAATTGCCCCCTTTGCCGAAATATCAGATGACGATTTTGCACCGGCACTGGATGAGGCGATGCGCCTGCATAATGCGCAGATTGACGCGATTGCCAGCAACCCGGACCCCGCAAGCTTTGCCAATACGATCGAAGCGCTTGAGGCCGCGGGTGAGCAGCTGGACAAGGTTCTGTCCGTGTTTTTCACCGTCGCAGGGGCGGACAGCAACGCAAAGAGAGAGGCGTTGCAACGGGATTTCTCACCTAAACTTTCGGCCCATTTCTCTGGTATTTCGTCGAACAAAGCCTTGTTCCGTCGGTTGGCGGACCTGTGGGACCAGCGCGATACACTTGGGTTGAACAATGAACAGGCACGGGTCCTGATGTTGACCCATCGCAATTTTGTTCGCGCCGGCGCTGCATTGCAGGGCGAGGAAGACGCCCGCATGCAAGAGATCAAGTCTCGTCTGGCCTCTCTTGGAACGGGGTTCACCCAGAACCTGCTGGCGGACGAGCGCACGTGGTCCATGGACCTTGCCGAGGACGATTTGCAGGGTCTGCCCGACTTTGTCATAGATGCCGCACGAGCCGCCGGTCGGGAAAAAGGATTGGACGGTCCGGTTGTCACATTGTCCCGTTCAGTCATTGTACCTTTCCTTCAGTTTTCGCCCCGCCGCGACCTGCGCGAAAAAGCATATCGCGCCTGGGCTGCACGGGGTGCCAATGGTGGCGAGACAGACAATCGGGGCATTGCCGGCGAAATACTGAAACTGCGCCAAGAGCGGGCCGGGCTGTTGGGGTATGACAGTTTCGCCGACTATAAACTGGAAACTGAAATGGCGCGTGCCCCCGGGCGCGTGCGTGACCTGCTGATGCAGGTCTGGGGTCCGGCCAAGGCGCAGGCTGATGCCGATGCGGCCATCCTGACCGAAATGATGCAATCCGACGGCTTGAACGGACCCTTGGAAGCCTGGGACTGGCGATACTATGCGGAAAAGCGGCGCAAGGCCGATCATGATCTGGATGAGGCCGCGCTGAAACCGTACCTGCAACTCGACCGGATGATTGATGCTGCGTTTGCATGCGCAAATCGTCTGTTTGGCCTGAATTTTGCGCCGCTGGATATTCCGCTGTATCACCCGGATTGTCGGGCGTGGGAGGTCACGCGCAACGGGCGGCACGTGGCGGTCTTTATTGGTGACTATTTCGCGCGCGGATCAAAACGGTCCGGCGCCTGGTGCAGCGCCATGCGGTCTCAGGCTAAATTTCCGGATACGCAGACCCCGATTGTGATCAATGTGTGTAACTTCGCCAAAGGCGATCCTGCACTGCTGTCTTACGATGACGCGCGCACCCTGTTTCATGAATTTGGCCACGCCCTGCATCAGATGTTGTCCGATGTGACGTATGAGAGCATTTCCGGAACCAGCGTCGCGCGCGATTTTGTGGAACTGCCAAGCCAGCTGTACGAACACTGGCTGGAAGTGCCCGAGGTTCTGGCCGAGTTTGCCACTCATGCCCAAACCGGCGATCCCATGCCGAACGAAATGCTGGAAAAGGTATTAAAGGCGGCTAACTTTGATCAAGGATTTCAGACTGTTGAATATGTCGCCTCGGCCTTGGTTGATCTGGCGTTTCACGACGGCCCGGCCCCTGCCGACCCAATGGCAAAACAGGCCGAGGTATTGCAGGGGCTGGGAATGCCCAGAGCCATCGGCATGCGCCACGCGACGCCACATTTTGCACATGTCTTTGCAGGCGACGGATATAGCGCCGGTTATTACAGCTATATGTGGTCCGAGGTTATGGACGCGGATGCATTTGCAGCCTTTGAAGAGGCCGGCGGGGCGTTCGATCCGGACCGTGCCAAAGCGCTGGAAGACAATATTCTGTCCACCGGCGGCTCTCGTGAGGCCGAGGATCTGTATCTGGCATTCCGGGGTCGTTTGCCGGGTGTGGAAGCCCTGTTAAAAGGACGCGGCCTGGTCGGGGCATGAGTGGTTCGGGCCGTCAATATCCCAACTGGCGGTCCACCAAATGCAAAAAGGGTTGTCCGGCTTCGCCCCGCACGATGTTTTCGCAGATGACTTGCGCGGCCGTGACAGGGCGGGTCTCGGACGCGATATGTGGCGTGACCGTGACATTCGGGTGGGACCAATACGGGTGTTCGGGCGGCAAAGGCTCGACCCGAAAAACATCCAGCGTGGCGTGGCCGACCTGACCGGAATTCAAGGCATCCAGCAGAGCGTCGTCATCTATCAGCGGACCGCGTCCGGGGTTTATCACCATTGCACCCTTTGGCAACAGCGCCAGTGTCCGCGCATTCAGCGTGTTTTCTGTCGCAGGCGTATCGGGCAGCAGCAAAACAACAATTTCGGCCGAAGACAAAGCGGCGTTCAGGCCCTGGGGGCCGTACAGGCATGTGACACCTGGGATGTCCTTGGCGGTTCGGCTCCAGCCGGTCACGTCAAAACCAAGTGCAACAAGCGCCCTTGCTGCCGCCTGTCCCAGCGCACCCAATCCCAGAACACACACCTTGCGCTCGTCCGCAAGCGGCGGGGGATCAGGAATCCAGGTGGTGTCTTGCGCTTTGATGTGGGTGTCCATTCCCAGATGATAGCGCAGCACATGACCAACGACCCATTCCGTCATCCCCTGTGTCAGCCCGTGATCGACCATGCGCGCCAGCGGCACAGTCAGGGTCTGGTTGTCGGCAATGGTTTCAACCCCGGCCCACAAGCTCAGCACCGCCTTGAGCCGGGTGTAGGGTGTGAAATCCTGTAGGCCGCCATTGGGTGCGTAAACTACGTAGTCGACTTCTTCGGGATCAAATTCGGTCGCAAGCCGAACGTCCAGACCGGCCTTTTGCAACCCTTGGTTCAGCAACGGTTTATAGGTCGGCCACAGGGCAGGGCGCGCAGAAAACAGAACGTTGACGGGCATGGATGACCTTTCGGATCAGCGGGGTCTGTGAATATGGGCGCTTTGCACGATACCGAACGCGGCCATAAGGACAAGCATCGCGGACCCACCATAGCTGACCATCGGCAACGGCACTCCGACGACAGGTGCCAGCCCCATGACCATCGACATGTTCACGGCAAAAAACAGGAAAAAGTTCAGCGCGATTCCAAGCGTGACCAACGATGAAAACCTGTCTTTGGTTGATAATGCAGTGACCATGCAGAAGATCAGGATCAGCGTATACAGGACCAAAAGCGTGATACCCCCGACAAACCCGAATTCCTCGGCCAGTGTCGTGAAGATGAAATCCGTATGTTTTTCGGGCAGGAAATTCAGACGCGACTGCGTGCCCTGCATAAAGCCACGTCCGTTCCAGCCGCCCGATCCCAGGGCAATTTTCGATTGGGTGATGTGATAGCCCGCGCCTAAGGGGTCGGTCGAAGGGTCCAGAAAGGTATCGATGCGGCGGAACTGATAATCTTTCAGCAACTGCCACTCGGTGCCTCTGCTGTTGAATACCGTTGCAATCAAACCGACCACTGCGGCTATGACAGCCGCGAAATAAGCCCAGTGAACGCCAGCCAGAAACATCAGACCGCCCCCGGCGGCCAATAACAGGATCGAGGTCCCGAGGTCGGGTTGTTGCAAAACCATAAAGACCGGAATCAGGATCAGAATGACCGGAATAATAACCCAGATCGGTCGCGAGGTTTTGTGTGAGGGCAGCCAGTCGTAATAGGCGGCCAACAGCATCACCAGCGCGACTTTCATAACCTCGGACGGTTGCAGGCGCATAAAGCCAAGATCGATCCAGCGCTGTGCGCCCATGCCCACGGTACCGAACAGTTCAACAAAGATCAGCAGGGCGATGGATCCGAGATAGGCCAGAACCGACATGTTGCGCCAGAACCAGATTGGCACCAGTGCAATTATGAACATGACTGTCAGGCCAAGACCGAAACGCTCGAGCTGCGGTTCAGCCCAGGGTGACCACGACCCGCCGGCCACCGAATACAACATCAGAAAGCCCGCGCTGGCCGTGCTGATCAGTAGCAGCGTCAGCGGCCAGTTCATATACAGGAACTTGCGAAACCCCGATGGTGTGGATTTGACCGCATATTCAAGATAGCTCATGCGCGGTCCTTTTCGTCCGGCCGCGCCTTGGGGCGCCTGTCGCCTTCCAACCGTTTTTGCTGTTCCCGGATGCGCTCGCGGTCCGCCACAGGATATGCCTCCAGGGGTGGGGTGCCGTTATAGAGAGCCTGTAACATTATATCCCGCGCCACCGGCGCGGCAGCCTTGGACCCGCCACCGCCATGTTCCACCACCACTGCAATTGCATATTTGGGATTGTCATAGGGTGCATAGCTGACGAACAGTGCATGATCGCGCCGTTCCCATGGCAGGTCCTCGTTGCGGATCACACCAGCGGCCCGTTCGGCTTTGGTGATGTTGCGGACCTGGCTGGTTCCGGTCTTGCCCGCCATGCGGAAATTATCCTCGATGATCCGGCTGCGATATGCTGTACCGCGCCTGTCATTCGAAACAGCCCACATGGCCTTGCGTATATACTCCAGGTTGGTGGCGCTGATTTCAAGCGGTTCGCCCGCTCCGCTTGGCTGTTCGACCCCATCGATCGAGCGTACCAGACGCGGCGCAACAGCGCGCCCTGTGGCGATCCGCGCGGTCATTACAGCCAGTTGCATCGGCGAGGCCAGCATGAACCCCTGGCCTATTGATGCGTTGGCGGTATCCCCGATCAGCCACTCTTCGCCGTGGACCCGCTGTTTCCATTCCTGATTGGGGGCCAATCCGACCCGAACGGCTGACATCGGAATATCGTGCCTGACGCCCAACCCGAGGGTGCGGGCCATATCCGAAATTTTGTCGATCCCGACTTTCAAGGCCACATCGTAATAGTAGACATCGCAACTGCGTTTCAGGGATGTTTCAAGATCTACCATCCCATGACCGCCGCGCTTCCAGCAGTGAAAGCGACGACTGCCGACTTTCAGGTGACCTGGGCAATACACAGTGCTGCCTGGGCTAATGACACGGGCCTCAAGCGCGGCCAAAGCGGTCACCATCTTAAAGGTCGAGCCCGGGGGGTAGGTGCCCTGGACAGTTTTATTTGCCAGGGGTCGATACTTGTCCTGCGTCAGTATCTGGTAATCCGCCACCGAAATCCCGCGCACGAACAGATTGGGATCGAAACTGGGGGCAGAGGCCATCGCCCGCAAATCACCGGTTTCGCAATCGATTACAACGGCTGCGGCGCTTTCGCCGGCCAGCCGGGCCTGTGCGTATTGTTGCAGGTCGGCATCGACGGACAGTTGCAGATCGGCGCCAGGCTGGCCTTCTTGTCGGTCCAGCTCGCGCATGACCCGGCCTGTGGCGTTGACCTCAACCCGTTTTGACCCCGCCCTGCCACGCAGAGAGACTTCTTGCTTTGCCTCAAGTCCAACTTTCCCGATTTGGAACCGGGGGATTCGCAGCACAGGTTCCGGATCCTCCATCTGGCTGAGATCATAATCGCTGACCGGGCCGACATAGCCGACAATATGGGCGAAATCTTCATATCGCGGGTATTGCCGGGTCAGACCAACTTCGGGCGTGACGCCAGGCAGGGCAGGGGCGTTCACGGCGACTTTCGAAATATCCTCCCACGTGACCTGATCGGCCAGCGTGACCGGCAAGAACGGTGCCGAGCGGCGCATTTCGGTGCGCGCACGTTCTATTTCGTCTTCGTTGAGCGGGATCAGCCCGGACAGCTTTGCGATCACCTTGTCGATGTCACCTGCATCCTCGCGTACGATCACAATACGATACGATGGTGAGTTCTGCCCGATGACCTGCCCGTTGCGGTCATAGATGCGCCCGCGGGTTGGCGGAATCAGGCGTATATTGATCCGGTTTTCTTCGGCCAGCAGCCGGTATTCATCCGCCTGATCGACCTGCATGAACCGCATGCGTGCGGCCAATCCGCCAACGAAAACCGCCTGCAAACCGCCCAGGACAAGAGCGCGTCGCGGCAGGCGTTTGTAGGCCAGACCCTGCGATTTTGGATTACGTTGCTTCATGCCCGGATCCTTGCAGTACTGGCATCTGCGGCAGAGATGCGCCTGACCCCGAAAACGGATTGGCTGAGCAGGACCAGAACAGGGTAAATCGCAACTGTCAGGACCAGCTGAATAATCACGGGTCCCAACGCCGCTTGACCGACCGAGAGTACGGCCAGAACAATCCGGTTGGCAAGAAAAATGGCCGCCATGACCATTCCGACGGAAATCCACTCAGCAACAAAACCGACGTCGCGCGTGTTCGCGACCGTCGCGCGCAAGTAGGCTGCGCCCAACACGACCAGTGCTGCCAAAAGCCCCGGAGGTCGCTGGAGCAGCAAATCGGCCATCAGCATGATTACGGCAACAAGGACGGTGGGCACATATTCGGGGCGTCGCAAAACCCATGCAAAGGTCAAAGCGATCAGGATATCCGGAAAAGGCCAGCGGTCTGGTTGTGTGTTCAGGGGCAACAGGTGCAGGAACAGCACCACAAAGGCCAAAGCCACATACAGCCCACGCATGGCCCATCTGTGTGACGATTGTCTATCCATCGGCACCTTCCGAAGGCGTCAGTGCCGCCGCTGGTTGGGGCGGTCCGACGATGCTGCCCGGATCCTGAATGGATGCAGGTGAATTGAACCGCAGGACCCGCAAAAACTCGAGCCGTTCAAAATCGGCGGACAGCCGTACGCGCAAACGGCCCCCCGGGTCCGCGGCAATCTGGCCGATTAAAAGGCCGGCCGGGAAAACGCCACCATCGCCGGATGTGATAACGCGATCTCCGGGTCGGACAAGTTCACGGTTTTCGAGAAATTCGACAACGGGTGCAGAAGTGTTGTCCCCGGCAACCAGGGCTGTCTGTCCGGATGGCTGAATGGCGGCGGGTATGGCGCTGGAGGCGTCGGTCATCAGAATGACCCGTGCGGTGTCAGGCCCAACGCCCGAAATCCGGCCAACAAGACCGATCCCGTCCATCGTGGCCCATCCATCGACGATCCCGTCACGCTCGCCTACATTCAACAAAACCGACTGACGGAATGGCGATCCGCTGTCGGCCATGACGACGCCGGTTATGTAGGTCAGCCGCGGGTCCAGCCGCACATTGTTCAAATCCAGCAGCCTGGCGTTTTCCTGCTCCAGTTGCAGAGCGGCCTCTTTCCATGCCCGCATAAGCCGCAATTCGCTGCGCAGTTCCTGGTTTTGTTCGCTCAGGCGTTGATAGCTTTGGAAATCGCGCAGCAGATTGACTGTGGCGGTCACCGGCACCATGGCCCATTCCATCGAGGGCACAACAGCATCGACGACCTGCGCGCGAAACCGTTCGACGCGCGGGCTGTCGATCCGCCAAACGATAAAGATACCAAGCAGGCACAGCACAACGATCCCCAAAAGCAGACGACGCAGAGGGGTTGTGTATTCATCGCGCTGTGATCGGTCTTTTGCCACAGGACTCCTTCCCGTGCTGCTCGTGCCGACATGACCCTGACTTCACAGGGTGCGCACCTTAGCTTTCGTAGTCAATCGCGTGGCGCAGCTGTTTTTCATATTCTAGCGCCTTGCCGGTGCCTAATGCCACACAATTCAGGCTTTCATCGGCGATGGACACGGCCAGCCCGGTCTGTTCGCGCAGCGCAAGATCCAGATCGCCCAACAGCGCGCCGCCTCCGGTCAGCATTACGCCGCGGTCCACAATGTCTGCCGCAAGATCGGGCGGTGTGGTTTCCAGCGCGGTCATCACCGCCTCGCAAATCTGCTGGACGGGTTCGGACAGAGCTTCGGCCACTTGCGCCTGGCTGATTTCGATTTCTTTGGGGACACCGTTTAGCAGGTCGCGACCGCGGATATGCATGGACTGGCCGCGCCCGTCATCGGGCATACGCGCGGTGCCGATGGTCGTCTTGATCCGCTCGGCAGTGGATTCACCCACCAGCAGGTTCTGCTGACGACGCAGGTAAGAGATGATGGCCTCGTCCATCCGGTCTCCACCCACGCGGACCGAGCGGGCGTAAACAATGTCGCCCAGCGACAGGACGGCCACTTCGGTGGTGCCGCCGCCGATATCGACGACCATGTTGCCGGTCGGGTCGGTAATAGGCATGCCTGCACCAATCGCCGCTGCAATCGGTTCGGCAATCAGGCCGGCGCGTCGCGCGCCAGCAGACAGAACCGATTGGCGGATTGCGCGTTTCAAAACCCAAGATCATCGTCTGCGTGCCGCATGGTGCGACGCCGGTTGAGAAA
>JBCCIK010000012.1:0-47733 GCA_039028255.1 Pseudomonadota bacterium
CCAACCTGCGCCTGGTGATTTCGATTTCCAAAAAATACACGAACCGTGGCCTGCAATTCCTTGATCTTATTCAAGAAGGCAACATCGGTCTGATGAAGGCCGTCGACAAGTTTGAATACCGTCGCGGCTACAAGTTCTCGACCTATGCGACCTGGTGGATCCGTCAGGCGATCACACGCTAGATCGCGGATCAGGCGCGGACCATCCGTATTCCGGTGCATATGATCGAAACCATCAACAAGCTGGTTCGGACCGGTCGTCAGATGCTGCACGAAATCGGCCGCGAACCTACGCCAGAGGAATTGGCCGAAAAACTGCAGATGCCGCTTGAGAAAGTCCGTAAGGTGATGAAAATCGCCAAGGAGCCGATCAGCCTTGAGACGCCCATTGGCGACGAGGAAGACAGTCAGCTGGGCGATTTCATCGAAGACAAAAATGCGGTTCTGCCACTGGACAGCGCCATTCAGGAAAACCTGAAAGAGACCACCACACGGGTTCTGGCCTCGCTCACCCCACGCGAAGAACGGGTTCTGCGGATGCGGTTTGGTATTGGCATGAACACCGACCACACCCTGGAAGAAGTCGGCCAGCAATTCAGCGTGACACGCGAGCGTATCCGCCAGATCGAGGCGAAGGCGCTGCGCAAGCTGAAACATCCCAGCCGGTCGCGCAAGCTGCGATCTTTCCTGGATCAGTAACCTGCAAGGCGCCTTGGTCCGAGGCGCCTATTTTCAACGAATTTGTGATTGTGACAGCCGCGCCAATAAATTTGGCGAGAACTCACAAGATTGGCCGCAAGCCGGTCTCTATATCCGTTCGGTCCACTCATGGGACGGGCCGGGGCGAGGCGTTATTGCCAATGACCCCCGGTCTCAGTTGCGGATCGGGTGTTCGACGCGGGTTTGAAACGCACTGGGCGCCTGACCGGTCCATCGCTTGAAGGCTGTTGAAAACGCAGCCTGATCCGCATAGCCCAGAGAATAGGAAATCTCGGACAACGACATGCCGTTGGTGATGAAGGTTTGCGCCAGATCGCATCGCAGGTCTTCCACGATTTCACGATAATTGGTGCCTTCTGCTTTTAGTCGTCGGGCCAGTGTCCGGGGGCTCATGCCCAGGCTGGCCGCTGTTTCTTCGGCTTGAATAACGTTGCCCGGCATGGATCGCGTGATCAGCCCTTCGACCCTGGCGCGCATCATCTGGCGGGGTGATCGGCGCTCGGCCAGAATTCTGTCACCATATTCCAGCAGATGCGCCCGCAAACTGGGATCGTAGGTCGGAACCTGCAAATCCAATGATGACAAGGACAGAATAATCTCAAGATTTTCAGCCCCGAAAACGACAGGAAATCCGGCAAGTTTTTGAAATGCGCCGGCATGTTCGCCCACCTCATGCTGAAACCGCATTTCTATTGGAAAAAAGTCAACCTGGGTCAGATTGCGCATCCGGGCCAGTGCAGCAAACAGCAGGAATTCGGTGCGGCGATGATATCGGGCAAAACCGGCGTCTTTCCATTCCGCTTCGAAGGCCGCAAAATTGCCCGACACACGCAGATTGAAAACCACGGCCGGATCGATGATGTCGTGAAATCGCGATGTGTTTTCGATCACCTGTTTCAGATCACGCGAATACTTGCTGATATAGGCGGTTAGGGTGGATGCAGATGTCACACTCAACCCAACCTGCGCGCCAAATGTAATCTCGTCCAGCTCTTCGCAGGCGTAACGCACAAACAGCGCTTCTTTGTGGGCACTGAATTCCAAAGCGTCGGGCTCAAGACTGTCCGGGCCAAGGCCACTGCGGGTGCGGACCCGCTCTGCTGTCGTGGAATTCCCGGACGACTTTTCAAGGAATTCTGTCAGAAGGTGCAGGCGGGCTATGTCGACGTCCATTGCGCAAGATCACCTTATATTCGCCCGGCAACACAAACATGTGCCGATTACGACATTGCCGCCTGGTCTTGATCAACTGTTCTATCTTAGCGTGTTTTTGGCATAATTTCGAATGGTTTTGACCAAAGGCCGCAAGCCGGTCGTTAACGCCTTGCCTATATGCACGATGTTGCCGGGTTGTACCTTAATGGGGATGAGGTCAGAGCCCAGGGGCGGGTTTACCAGCCGCCCCAAGGCTCCCCGGCACAAACCTTTTGACTGACATGTCGCATTGTCCCGGTCCGTTGCGCGTGACATCATACCGCTGTGGTGAAAGTGAAGTGTACGGATGACATGCAGGACATCACAACTTCTGAACTCTGCAAAGGTCAGTCGCTCATCGTGTTTGATGGGCAATGTGTTCTGTGTTCCGGTTTTTTCCGGTTTGTCCTGAAACATGACCGGCAGCAAAAATTCCGGTTCGCAACCGCGCAATCCAAACTGGGGCAGGGCCTGTACCGAGACCTTGATCTTCCGGTGGATGATTTTGAAACCAATCTGGTGATCATTGATGGTACGGTGTATCAGCGGCTGGATGCGTTTGCAGCTGCAATGCGGCATCTGTCCGGCCCGTGGCGCTGTGTGTCGCTGTGCCGGTTCTTTCCGGCGGTGCTCAAAGATGCGGTTTACCATGTGATCGCGCGCAACCGATTTGCTTTTTTTGGTCGGGCCGACGTTTGCATGGTGCCCGATCAGGCGCTGCGCGCCCGGTTCGCGCCAGACGGGTACTGATCGGTGACTGATCCTTTCATGCAGGCGCTGCCCGCACACACCGACGTGCCCTGCGCCGTGCGCGCCCTGCACGAAGGTGAAGGGCTGTATTCCGGCGTCTGCGATATCGAGCGCGGGCGCGGATGGCTGATTGCTGCGGCGTTGTGGTTCGGGCGCTTTCCTCACAATGGTCGTAACGTGCCGGTGCAGGTTGAAATCAAAAGGACAGGTCAAACGTGGCTGTGGCAGCGTAACTTTGATGATCATACGACCTTGTCGCGGCTGACATTTGATAATCTGTCCGGCCATGTCAAAGAACAATTCGACCATATGTCGATCTGGTTACAACCGGTTCGGGTGCTTGACGGTCTTCGGATGGATATCCACCGCCTGACCGTAATGGGCATTCGGTGCCCCAAGCTGTTGTTGCCGCGATCTTCGACCTGCGAATGGCAGGATGATCAGGGCAGGTTTTGCTTTGACGTTGCTGCACACATTCCGGGGCTGGGGCTGTTGATCCGGTATCACGGCTGGTTAACGCCTGTTCACGCCGGACCAGATCCAACCTGAATTGATTGTGAGGCGCTCTGGGCGCAGAATAAAACCAGACTAGGTCGAAATTCAGTTGAAGTGATTAGATCAAAAAGGGAAAAGGCTGAAATGAAACGAATAGCGACTTTCACCATTCTTTGCGCTGCGATGGCGCTTGCCACACCCGCAGCCGCCAGATACGGCTTTCAGACCGTTGCGCTGACCAACCAGAAATTCGAGGTTATCCCCAGAGGGCGCACGGATATAGACGGGTACTGGTGTGCCGCATCTGATTTTGCCCGCAGAACTCTGGGCGCGGGCTGGCAACAGCAAATCTATGTTGCGCGGGGCTATGGGCCAAGCGAGGCGACAGGACGCAGAACCGCAGTCCAGTTTTCCCTGAGCGACGCCGATCTGACGGCGCCGGTCCAGCAAAGCAGTTTCAGCTCGGGTTTCCGCGTCGGGGAAAGCATGTCCGTGCAGCGGGCGAATGCACGCTGTGACCTGAATATTCTTGTCCGGCCATAGATTTACCCGCCTGTATGCAGACCGAGTTTACGATCCCCACAACTGGTGCCGGACTTTATGAATTTACTGCCAAAGTCCGGCGCTGGCTGAGCCCGGCACCGCAAGACGGTCTGCTGACCTTATTTGTCCGTCACACGTCCTGCTCGCTTTTGATTCAGGAAAACGCAGATCCCGAGGTTCAGACGGATCTGCGTGCCTATTTCGACAGACTGGTGCCATCGTCGGATCACCCCTCGATGTCGTATCTTCGGCACACATACGAAGGACCTGATGACATGCCGGCCCATATCAAAGCGGCAGTGATGCCTGTATCATTGTCTATTCCCGTTGCCGCGGGGCGACCGCTGCTGGGAACATGGCAGGGCATTTACCTGTTCGAACACCGACAGGCGCCGCATCAGCGTCTGGTCGCGGCGCATTTCGCTTAACGCTGTATCTAGCGGCAAAAATTTCCGACTACCCAAATCCTAGCGGCTGGCCTATAGTTGTGGATAAGTAAGCCAAAGCGCTTACAAAAGAGGCCGAACAAGGGACGAGGAGACGGCGGATGCGCTGCCCGTTTTGCGGAAATATCGACACTCAGGTCAAAGATTCACGTCCGGCAGAGGATCATGTAGCGATCCGCAGGCGCAGGTTCTGTCCGGCATGCGGGGGTCGTTTCACAACCTATGAACGGGTACAACTGCGCGATCTTGTTGTGATAAAAACCAACGGTAAACGCGAAGATTTTGATCGCGACAAGCTTGAGCGTTCTATTCGTATCTCAATGCAGAAAAGACCGGTTGACCCGGATCGGATCGACCAGATGATTTCCGGTATCGTGCGCCGGCTGGAAAGTACGGGTGACACCGATATCCCATCAAACAAGATCGGCGAAATCGTCATGGAAGCTCTGGCGCGGATCGACACGGTCGCCTATGTTCGCTTTGCAAGTGTGTACAAGAATTTCCAGGCGGCCGATGATTTCGAGGAGTTTGTCCACGAACTGCGCCCGCCGCAGCCTTCGACAGACGAGTGAACGAAACAGATAAGCGATTTATGGCGCTGGCTTTGTCATTGGGCCAGCGTGGACAGGGAAGGTGCTGGCCCAACCCGGCTGTCGGCTGCGTGATCGTGCGAGGATCACGCATCCTTGGTCGAGGCTGGACCAAGCCCGGTGGCCGGCCGCACGCAGAAACCGAAGCACTGGCACAGGCTGGCGACGGCGCGCGCGGTGCAACGGCGTATGTGACACTGGAACCGTGTTCGCATCACGGTCGCACCCCGCCTTGCGCCGACGCGCTCATATCAGCCGGGATCGCCCGTGTTGTTGCCGCAGTCGAAGACAGCGATCCCCGCGTATCAGGGCAGGGTTTTGAAAAACTTCGCAATGCCGGCGTCGATGTGGACACTGGCGTCTTGGACGATCAGGCCGCACGGGATCTGGCAGGGTTTTTTCTGAAAACGGAACAAGGCCGGCCTTTTGTGACGCTGAAACTGGCCAGCAGCTTTGATGGTCGCATCGCAACCGCGTCTGGGCACAGCCAGTGGATTACCAGCCCGCAGGCCCGGCGCGTCGTACATGCAATGCGCGCGCGCCACGACGCGGTGATGGTCGGCGCTGGAACCGCCCGGGCGGATGACCCGTCCTTGACGGTGCGCGATCTGGGTGTGTCGCATCAGCCGGTGCGCATCGTTGTCTCACGCCGTCTGGATTTGCCGTTGATGGGTCAATTGGCGCGTTCGGCTTCAAAAATGCCTGTCTGGCTGTGTCATGGTCCGCATCCTGATGCAGATCGGGCACGTACCTGGCAGGAGCTGGGTGCAAAATTGATCCCATGCGCTGTGCACGACCATCACGTCGACGCGGCCGATCTGGTCCAGCAACTGGGGCAGTCCGGCCTGACCAGCGTGTTTTGCGAGGGCGGCGCGGCCCTTGCTGCATCTTTGCTGGCTGCGGATCTGGTGGACGAGCTTGTTGGCTTTACAGCGGGTCTTGCCATCGGGGCCGAAGGGCTTGCCGCCGTTGGCACTCTGTCACTTGAAACACTGGACCAGGCTGCGCGGTTCGAGTTGATCGAACACCGCGCCGTTGGCCCTGATATTCTGCATCGTTGGGGCAGGGTCACGCACTGACATCAGCGCCACAGGTGCGCGCGGGTGGCAAATATGCCTTGCAGCTTGGACAATATGCGATTGAGTGCCCCGACTGGCGCAGCCTGTCCATGCGCCAAGCGATCAATGGCAACCTCAACCGGGCAGGGCTGACCTGTTATCGGATCAAAGTATCTGGGGTAGTCGATCAGGGTTGCATGTACCAGGCCCGGCAGCGACGGCC
This sequence comes from Pseudomonadota bacterium, assembly GCA_039028255.1. Classification (GTDB taxonomy): domain Bacteria; phylum Pseudomonadota; class Alphaproteobacteria; order Rhodobacterales; family Rhodobacteraceae; genus Ruegeria. The sequence continues at coordinate 6,019 of JBCCIK010000012.1, forward strand.
GGGCACCCCGACGCACGGGGACGGTGCCCAAATCGGTGGTCAGGCCCCAGCCGGCGTAAAATGGCGCGCCGACCGTGATCACCTTGATCCCGCGCAATAACGCCTCGAACCCCAATAGGGATGTCATGGTCCAGACCTCGTCAACATGTGCCAACAGGCGTGCAGGATCTGTTCCGGTCACACTCATATCCGCAAACTGATCCGCCTCTATCCGGCCCGAGCGTAATCCGGCCTCGACATCGGGATGCGGTTTGTAGATCAGCACGGCATCCGGGTTTGCCATGCGCGCGGCGCGTAGCAGGTCAAGATTGGTGCGGATGTTGCTGGTGCCCAGCAGGATCGAGGCGTCATCCTCGACCTGTCCCGGAACCAGAATCTTGTGCCCGGTTGGCAACGCGGGCGGGGTGTCGCCGGTGTTGTATTTGCTCAGACCTTTGGAAATCAGCGCGTTGATCAGCCGTTCTGCCCGCCATTGCTGATCCGGGCGCAACGTTTCGCGCCGGGCAATCAGTTCTTCCAGTCGACTGGGTCGGGTCGGGTCGTAGTAAATGCCCAGATCGTCCGTCACCAACGACAAGGGTGGCACAAGTTCGGCACCCAATCCGCGCGAGCGTAGAAAGCCGTCCTCGATCCGTACGACGCCTTCGACCTCTCGGGCCTGACTGGCCCAGATCATATGCGGCCGGTCTGAGTGTGCGGGAGCTGTCGGCTCAAAGCGTACTTTGCGAACCTTTCCGAAAAACTGTTGCAGGTGTTTGCGTTTCCACAACCGCATGCCCGACGCCGTCCAGCCCGTCCGGTCCTGTTGCCATGCCCGTGTCTGGGCCTCCAACGTGTCGATCACGGTTTCGATTTCACAAAGCCTGTCCTGATAGATGTCATACCAGCGTGGATAGATCAGCATGGCCGCAGCGAACAATTGGGCCCGTGTCAGGCTGCGTTGCCTGCGGGGTATCGGGTTTTCGTCCTGTGTCAGACCCCATCCGGCATAAAAAGGCTGCCCGAATACACGCGGTTTATGCCCCGCCAGGATCGCCTCGAACCCCAGTTGAGATGACAGGGTGTAAACCCCGATGGCCCCATCCAGCAAAGGCCAGGGGCTGATCGGGGCGTCATAAAACGATACTCTGTCGGACAGATCAAGATCCGAGAAATACCCCTTGCGATGACCTGCCAGTGTTTCGGGATGTGGCTTGATCAAAATACGCGCACCCGGGTTTTCCTCTTGCGCCATGACCAGCATTTCCCGGAACCGGGCGGGGTCGCCGCCGCTGGCGGTCACCGCCGCATCACCCTGTGTCTGATCGACCACCAGCACATAGCCGGGCGCAGGTGGTTCAAGATCGGGGTCGCAGGCGGAAAATTTGCTTAAATGCAGGTCTTTGAGACGTTCGATCGCACCGCGCGCCCGATTCAAAAGGGCTGTATCGTCCAACGGATGCGTCAGCAGCACGGTTTCAAGGTCCGAAGGTTGCGACGCATCAAAATGCAGGCCAGAGCGGTCCAGCAGCAGGCCCAGCGGGGCTTCTCCTCCCCGACCGGGATGCAGCGAGCGAAGCATGCTGTCTTCGATCCGCACCACTGCCGTTTGCCGTTTGGCGGCGATCTTCAGCCCGCGATGCGCCGTTGGACTGTTGCCCCACACTCCGACCAGATCATGCGGCCCTGGCAATCCAAGCCGGACATCATACCCCGATAGGGACAGGATACGGCGGACGCGCCGTTGAGTCAGAAAGCCGCCATTATAAACATACAGGCGATTGCGTTTTGCCCCGAGGTCGATTTCGGCATCGGGGTCATACATTAGTTGCCGGTCAAAGTGGTGACGTTGGCAAATGGCGTCAGGCCACCAGCAATCAGCGAGACAGATTTGCTCCACTGTGCATAGGGTGCTTCGGTCACGTAAATCGTATCATCGTCACGAACGACAAAGTCACGTGCAATAAACAGCCCGTTCGGGGCGGTCAGGTTCAGCAGATAGATCACGCGCTGATCCCCCTGAAGGTCGGCGCGGCCCATCACATTGCGGGCCACATCCTGGCGTTCCCTGCGCAATATAAAGATGCCCGTAGGGTCTGAAGACAAAGACAACAGCCCGCCGACCTGTGCCAGCGCTTCCAGTGCGGACAGGTCCTGACTTTCAAACGCCACACGCGATTGACCTCCGGTTGCACCCAGCGCGATGTAAGACCGGGTGTCTTCCTCAACCAGAATGCGATCACCGCCGCGCAAGGCGACATCCAGCCTTGGGTTGCGGAACAGGTCTTCGTACCACACCGTACCTCTCTGATCGCCGCGGATCAGGGTGACAAGGGCAATATCCGATGCTACCGAAATGCCGCCGGCCTGGGACAGCATTCCAAGCAGCGTTCTGGTCGGACGTTCAATCGGAAAAATGCCCGGGGTCGCAACGGTTCCGGTGATGGACACGGTCGATCCGTCACCTGCAACCCGCCGCACTTCGACCTGTGGATCAGGGGTCTGTTCCTGTAACTTGCTGGTGATCAGAACGCGCAGTTGTTCGGGCGTGTTGCCTGCGGCGCGCATGCGCCCGGCGTAAGGGACAAAGATGAAACCTTCGCTGTCGACCTGCACTTCGTCCAGCGATGTCGCCGACCCGGTTTCCCCGGCCAAAAGACCATCATCCACATTTTCCCAGACAGTCAGGCCAAGCACATCACCCGGGCGAACTGTATCAGCCGTCAGCGTCTGGGCCGAACGGAAAGAAGACGAAAATCCGAACTGAGGCACCGCCGACGTGGCCCGCGACACGCGGTCGTCAACTTCGACCACAAATGCGTTGCCGCCGTTCTCTACGGAACCGGCCAGGATTTCATTCTTGTTTGGACCGGATTTGGGCAGCTGGCACGCGGTAAGCATGCCGATAGCGGCCACAAGGGACACCCCCCGCATCCATCGGATTGGAAAGCACTGCACTGCCGAATATCCTCAATCTTCTTTGTTTTCGGCAGGCTATCGTATTCAGCTCACAACTTCCAGCAGTGGATACAAAAGCTTATTCAACGATTTTCAACTGTGGCGTCTGCGCCTCGTTCCCGTTCAGGACGGATTGATAGGGATCGTCGTCCTGCAACATCAGATCGACAGCACGCCGCAGCAACTGACGTCGCCCCCGTCGGGAATAAAATCCGCCCGGCACCTGGCTGGTTTCAAGCAGGAACCGGCGATAGATGCGATAGGCATCGCCGTTCGGAACGTCCGGTTTTGCAAAGAATGCGGCCAACGGCTGATGCGAAACAAAATCCGGCTTGTCATAGACCGAGCGCCCGAAAACCCGCAAGGGTATCCCGCGCCATAGGGCCTGTTGACCCGCGGTCGAGTTGATGGTGACAGCCGACGCAGCATCATCCAGCAGCCTGGCCAGCTTGCCGCCCGGAACATAAGAAACGCGATCCGATATTCCATTTTCCGCGGCCAGCTCCCGCACGCGCCGTCGCAACGGTTCGCGGTGATTTTCCAGCGGATGTTCCTTGATGACCAGGCGATGATGCCGGGGGGCTCCGCAAGCGAATTCTATGATCACGTGTTCCAGAAACTCTGCCATCGACCCATAGTCCGAATGCGATTGCACGGAACTGTCATGACCCAGTTGCAACAGTACCAGATGATAAGGAAAACTCTGGCGCCGAACCTGCAATGTTGCCCAACTGCGCTGCAACCGGTGCAGCGGCATCAGAGCCAAGCGCTTGAAATAAAGCCTGAATTCCTGCGCGACAGGTAAGTCCCGGTGCGGTCGAAAGTTGCTGTACCTGCGGTTGAGAAACAACACGAACCAATGGTAAGCCGCGCCATAGAAAATATGTTGCCGCATGTCGCCCCAATGGGATGGCGGCGGAGGGGCCGGCGCATCCGATCTTTGCAGGGCTTGCCGCATGTCTTCGACGTTCAGGGCCATCAGCCGGGAATTGCCGTTTGATCCGCCGCGCTCGTACGTGACCCACCATGGGCGCAGATACCCTTCTTCGAAAACATGTATGGTGATCCCCTGCCGTTGTGCGATTTGCACCGCCTCGGCATGGATCGGACGGGTGTCGCCGTACAGCACGATATCGGTAATTCCCTTGGTCTCGATCACCTTCGACAACATATCCGGCCAATTGTGCGGTTTGCCGCGAAAAGGAATGTACGAGGCTGAATCGGACCAGAATGCCTGATCACCGGCATTGAACCCCACGCGCCAGACCCTCGCGCCAGCGACACCCAACATCCGGCCCAACGCACGAAAGAAAGGTCCGTGCGGACCTTGCAGAAATAAAAAAACCCGGTTTTCGTTTGGCGTATGACTGCGGTGCATGTGGGTGCGATACACGTTATTTTTGTTCAAACTATGCCTGTTTGTATTGGGCACGACAAGGTAGGGCTTGCCCAAGCTAACTGTTGGGCGTACCCCGGCATGGGAATTCGGGTGGATGGTAAACTCTGGGAGTTAAGCGAATGTTCACAGGGATCGTTACCGATGTCGGCACCGTGGCCGCATTGGATCAGCAAGGGGATCTGCGCGCCCGGATCAAGACGGGGTACGACACAGGCGGGATCGACATCGGTGCGTCGATTGCCAGTGACGGTGTGTGCCTGACCGTGATCGCGCTGGGTGAAGACTGGTATGACGTGCAGATCAGCGCCGAGACCGTTTCAAAGACCAACCTGAGCACATGGCAGACCGGTACGCGCGTCAACCTGGAACGTGCGCTGAAAGTCGGGGATGAATTGGGCGGGCATATTGTCTCGGGCCATGTGGATGGCGTGGCCGAGGTGGTCGCCGTCCGGGACGAGGGCGACAGCACCCGCGTCACCTTGCGCGCACCCAAGGATCTGGCGCGTTTCATCGCCCCGAAGGGGTCGGTGGCGTTGAATGGTACCTCGTTGACCGTGAATGATGTGGATGACTGTGATTTCGGCATCAATTTCATACCACACACAAAAGAGGTCACAACCTGGGGTGATGTCGCGGTTGGCGACCAGGTCAATCTTGAAATCGACACGCTGGCCCGTTACGTCGCGCGACTGGCCGAGATGACCTGACAAACGCCCCCAAACGTCGCGTTCGACGTTTCGACCGCTCTGGTCATTGTGCCTCCGGTGGTCTATCCAGCCCGGCAAACATGCCACGCGAAAGGCTGACACATGAGCTTTGAAACCCCCGGACCGGTCGAGGACCAGCTGCGCGACGCCATCAGCCCGATCGAAGAGATCATCGAAGAGGCGCGCAATGGCCGGATGTACATTCTGGTTGATCACGAAGATCGCGAGAATGAGGGCGATCTGGTGATCGCGGCCGAGTTTGCCGATGCCGGGGCGATCAACTTTATGGCCACGCACGGGCGCGGTCTGATCTGTCTTCCGATGACGGCTGAACGGATCACGCATCTGGGGCTTCCCATGATGGCCGTCAACAATTCGTCGCGTCATGAAACGGCCTTTACCGTGTCCATCGAGGCACGCGAAGGTGTGTCGACGGGTATCTCGGCTGCGGATCGTGCGCTGACCATTGCAACCGCGATCAATGAACAGAACACAATGGCCCACATTGCGACCCCGGGGCATATTTTCCCGTTGCGCGCCAAGCGGGGCGGGGTGCTGGTGCGCGCCGGTCATACCGAGGCTGCGGTCGATATCTCTCGGCTGGCCGGTCTGAAACCGGCTGGTGTGATTTGCGAGATCATGAACCCCGACGGTAGTATGGCGCGCCTGCCTGATCTGGTCGCATTTGCCCGCGAACATGACATGAAAATCGGCACGATCAGCGATCTGATTGCCTATCGGTCGCGCAACGACAATCTGGTGGTCGAAACCTCGCGGGAAACGGTGGCGTCGGAATATGGCGGCGAATGGGAAATGCGGATATTCACGGACCAGATTCATGGCATCGAACATGTGGTTATGATCAAGGGTGACATCACCACGCCTGAACCGGTATTGACCCGGACCCATGCACTGCATGAAGCCCCTGATATTCTTGGGCTAGGGCCAAAATCACCGCAAGAGCTGCCGCGCGCGATGGAAAAGATCGCGGCCGAAGGCCGGGGGGTGGTCTGCCTGTTCCGCCAGCCCCGAAATTCGCTGTACGCGGTCGAAGACGAAGGCCCGCGCACCATCAAACAAACCGGTTTGGGTGCACAAATTCTGTCCAAGATGGGTGTTCAGGAACTGATATTGTTGACGGATTCTCCTGACACGAAATACCTGGGGCTTGACGCATTTGGCCTGTCCATTGTCGGCACCCGTTCAATCCTGAAGGAGGCGTGATCTTGGCTGAACAAGACAAACATGGCGTGCTGCCGACACCAACATTCGACACGCCGGTCAAGGTGCTGATTGTTGTGGCTCCGTTTTACAGGGCCATTGCGGATGATCTGGTCAAAGGTGCCACGGCGATGATCGAATCCGCCGGTGGCACGTTTGAAATGGTCGAAGTGCCTGGCGCGCTGGAAATTCCCACTGCCATCGCCATGGCCGACCGCCAGTGCAACTTTGATGGGTATGTGGCGCTTGGCTGCGTCATTCGCGGCGAGACCACACATTACGAAACCGTCTGCAATGACTCCAGTCGCGCCATTCAGTTGATGGGCTTGCAGGGACTTTGCATCGGTAACGGTATCCTGACCGTCGAAAACGATGATCAGGCCGAAGTCCGCGCCAACCCCGAAAAGATGAATAAAGGCGGCGGAGCGGCCGCCGCGGCCTTGCATCTGATCGCGCTCAGCCGTAAGTGGGGCTCTTCCCGAAAGGGCGTTGGTTTCAAACCGCCGTCCGAGTCCATCCTGGTGGCGGGCGACAGCAACGGATCCACGATAGCATGACCCAGACAGACGCGCCGAAACCGGCCAATCGGAAACGCCTGATGAAATCTGCAGCCCGGCTTTATGCCGTACAGGCGCTGTTCCAGATGGAGCAGTCAGATCAGACAACCGAACAGGTTGTGACCGAGTTTCTGGATCACAGGTTCGGCGCGGTCTACGAAGGCGAAGAAATGCTGGACGGCGATATTCGACTGTTCCGCACTCTGGTCGAGAACGCCGTCAACTATCAAGCACCGATTGACCAGATGACCGACCGTGCCCTTGTTGCAAAATGGCCAATCGCGCGCATCGACCCCACCCTGCGGGCAATTTTCCGCGCGGCGGGCGCTGAACTGAGCCAGAGCGATACGCCGCCCAAAGTTGTCATCACTGAATTTGTGGATGTGGCCCGTGCCTTTTTTCCGGACGGCAAAGAGCCCAAGTTTGTCAATGCGGTGCTGGATCACATGGCACGCGAAGCGCAACCCGAGGCGTTCTGACGCCTTTAATCTGGAGCAAGCCCGCGTTACGCTGATGTCAGATACGCAATGAGGCTTTGTGATGCCCAAACTGATCCGTCTGTACATCACTCAGGTTATCTGGGGTTTTGTGATCTCGGCTGTATTTGTCGGGGTTCTTCTGGCGTTTAACGTGGCCGATCTGCGTTACCTGATTGCGGGGTCGGATATCGGCCTGATTGCCTTGTTCATGATCTGGTTCATGAACGGCATCGTTTTTGCCGGGGTGCAGTTCGGTTACAAAATCATGAGCCTGGCCGAAAAGCCCGGCGGCCCGCGCAGCGGATCGCCAGTTGTAGATGTGCGCAATGCCGCTTTTGCAAAACAGATATTGCACACGCGGCGCTGATCTTTTCGAAAAGTGGCGGGACCACCAGTCAACCGTGCGGTTTGATTCCCGAGGACCTGTATGTACAGGTGGGCGCCAGGTAATCAGGCCAGGACCTGAACAGAGCCAGCCCCCTCGGAATTGCTTAAGGCCACCAGAATGCTACCTGTCACAAGAAGGGCAGAACCCGCCGACCGTTTACCTAGGTCGATTCACAAGGGCGCACAAGGGGTCAGGCGTCAACAGGTTCGTGTAAGACGTCACGCAGTTTGACAAAATGTTCATCCCAGCCACTGTCCAGAGACAGGATCAGGCCAAACATCTCGGCGGTCTGAGGCAGACCTTCATGCGTCAGGTCCAGGCGTGTGCCGCCTGCGACGGATGTCAACGTCCATTTGACCACGCTGACGACGTCACCCATTGGTTTGACGGTGAACGTGTACTCCAGATAATCAGGCCGCCGCGCGCTGCGCACCTCGCCCCAGATCAAAAGATCGCCGCTGGTTGTCCCGAACATTTCCAGCTTTTGTCCGGTCTCAAGTGTGCGCTCGGGTTTGTGGAACCATTCCGCCAGACGGTCCGGTTCGGTCAGATAGGTCCAGACCGTTTCCGGATCGGCGCGCAAAAAGATAGTTTTGTGCAAAACGGTGCGGGTCATTTTCGATCTCCTTCGACAGCTGATTTTAGAGCGGCAAGGCGATCATCCCAGAACCGGTCAAAATAGCTGAGCCAGTCGAGAACAGGAGCCATACCTTTTGGTTCAAGTCGGTTGATACGTTCGCGGCCTCGTGCCTCGACCGTGATCAGACCGCCGTCCGACAGTACGGTCAGATGCTTTTTGACAGCGGCCCGTGTCATGTCAAAGCGCTGCGTCAGTTCGCCGATTGTCATGTCTTGTGATGCCAGCATTTGCACGATGTTACGGCGGGTCGGGTCGGCCAGGGCGCGGAACGCATTTTGGGTTAGTGTTTCCATGAATCACCTAATAAGATACCTTTTGGTATCATAAATATGAAATACCAAAAGGTATCATGTCAAGAGATCGCCAGCGCTTGATTTTTGTTCACTTATTGTTCACATTTCCAAAATGACCCTTGATCTACAGCCCGGACAAAAGCTTGCGCGCGGCGTGTCCCGCCATTTGAACGCGCATGGCTTTGTTTCTGTTGAAGAATTCGTGCCATCGCGTGGCTTGCGGGTTGACGTTATGGGGCTGGGTCCCAAAGGCGAATTATGGGTGATCGAATGTAAATCGAGCCGCGCGGATTATCAGTCGGATTCCAAATGGCAAGGGTATCTGGACTGGTGCGACCGGTTTTTCTGGGCGGTGGATACCGAGTTTCCGACCGATCTGTTGCCTGCGGAAACCGGTTTGATCATCGCCGATGCCTATGACGCCGAGATCATCCGCATGGCACCGGATCACAAGCTTGCGCCGGCCCGTCGCAAAAAGATGATACAAAAATTCGCAACCGATGCGGCCCGGCGATTGCAGTCTTTGCGTGACCCCAGACTGTGAACGGTCAGTCTTTTACAGCGCGCGCGGCCTGTGCGGCTGCGCGGATTTCCTCGGCGATTTCCTCGGCCTCCTCGGGGTCGAAATCCATCGGGATTTCGGTGCCGTCGGCCTCGATGAACAAACGTACCATGCCGTGATCTGTTGGTCCGATCTGAAGGTTCGCCTGTATGTCGCGTTCGGTGTTGATGCCCATAATCGCCTCCGGGACTGAACGCTCGTGCTAGCGCGCCAATGGTTGAGAATCAAGCCATCTTTGGGTTCAGTTATGATATGGAACACGTTGTGATCAGGCCGTTTCGCCCGGATGATACGCCGTGGCTGGTGGATCAGCATGCGATGCTTTACGCCCGTGACGAAGGATTTGATGACAGCTTCGGGCCTTTGGTACAACGCATTCTCGATGCGTTTGTCGCGGATCACGATCCAGCGTGCGAAACCGGCTGGATCGCCGAAAGCGCCGGTCAAAGACTGGGCAGCATTTTCTGTGTCAAGCTGGATGAAACTACCGCCAAGCTGCGGTTGTTTCTGCTGGTCCCACAGGCGCGGGGTCTGGGGGTGGGCAGACGACTGCTGGCGACCTGCACGGGCTTTGCCCGCGATGCAGGTTACGCTGAAATGGCGCTGTGGACACATGAAAGTCACAAGGCAGCCTGCGCGTTGTATCGGGCGAACGGATGGCGACTGACAGACAGCAAACCGGTTCATTCCTTTGGCGTCGATCTGGTCGAACAAAGCTGGCGGCTTTGGCTTTAATCCTCTTGCAATCCCCCGGCGCGTTCGATAAATCGCCCTTCACGAGTGCCGCCTTAGCTCAGTTGGTTAGAGCGCTGGATTGTGGATCCAGAGGTCCCCTGTTCAAGCCAGGGAGGCGGTACCATTCCTTCAAAGTGCAACGTTGAAAACACCTGCAACTGCCGGGGTTTGCGGTGTGCTGGACCAGTGCGTAGCGCGCTGATGATCAGCGCGCCAGGTTCAGTTTAAATTTCATCTTGCTTTGTTTCGGGACCGGCAAATGCCTGTTCAGTCGTTTGTTGACCAGCCCAAAGCACCAAATGATCAACAGCGTCAGCAGGATGAAATAAAAGGCCAAAATCGGATAAGGAACAAACGGGTTGAACGTCTTGTCGGCGAAATAACTGGCGTAATACAGCGCGTCCCCACGTTGCTGCCAGGCGGGAAATGCTGAGAAGAACACCAGCGTTGTTGCGTGGAACAGAAAGATCGCCTCGTTGGTATAAGCCGGCCAGGCCAATCGCAGCATGGTTGGCCAGACGACCCGCCGGAACCGTGACCAACCGGACATCCCATAGGCATCTGCCGCCTCGATATCACCTTTGGGGATCGACCGCAGGGCACCGTAGAAGATCTCGCCCGTATAAGCAGCAGTGTTGAGGAACAGCACGATCAGCGCCCCAAGCCACGCCGAGGTGAAGGCGTCGAACATGGGGTAGGGTTTCTTAAGCGACAAAAAGAAGAAATAGGCAAAGAAAAACTGGATGAACAAAGGTGAGCCCCGGAACAAAAAGATGAACCATTCCGCAGGTTTGCGCAGCCATATGTTCGCAGACGCCTTGCCCACAGCCAGCGCGGTTGCCAGAAAGAACCCGGTGGCAAGGGCGAAGATGCCGAAATAGACATTCCAGATCATGCCCGAACCGATCAGGGTGAATTGCTCACACAGCGTGAAATCGGACTTGGGCAGCAGGCGTTCGCCGATGCCGATTGAACGCAGTCCATAGTCCTGAATGGTTTGCAGGCAGCTCATGCGGTCGTCTCCTTGCGCAGAAGCTCTCCGCCGGCAGTGGCCTGTCCGTGAGACAGATGGCGCATGAGCTTTTCAAGCACGAGTTCAGAAACGCGCGTCATGCCGAGGTAGAAGATCAACAAGAACAGGAAGTACCACATGCGCCAATCGCCATGCGGATAATCGGTGAAACGCGAGGTTTTGGTGCCGCCCAGTTCGCGCGCCCAATACACGATGTCTTCAATCCCCAGCAGGAACAGCAGCGGGGTGGCTTTGATCAGCACCATCCACAGGTTCGAAAGGCCGGGCAGGGCGTAGACCCACATTTGCGGCACCAAGATGCGCCAAAAGGTCTGGCGGCGGGTCATGCCATAGGCTTCGGCTGTCTCAAGCTGTGCATGCGGCACCGCGCGCATACCGCCAAAAAGAACGTTTGCCGCAAAGGCGCCGAATACGATGGAGAACGTTATGACTGCCAGAAAGAACCCATAGGTCTCGTGTATCCATTCCGGCGCTGTGCCCAATGGCAGTTTGGCAGCCTGACACACGATAAAGTCATTGCCTTGCCGGATCGGGTCGGTCCAATCGGGGCATATGATCTTGTGGCGCACCCATTCAAACCCTTGATCCAGGGCGATCACGAAGAACAGAAAAAACGCAATGTCGGGCACGCCCCGCACAATAGCGATGTAGCCTTTGCCAACCCAGCTAAGTGGAAGAAAATGAGACCGCGCCGCCATGGCGCCCAGAAATCCAAAGCTAAGGGCCACCGGGGCTGTGACCGCCAAAAGCGCCAAAACCTTAATAAAAGACAGGTAAAAGGACCAGTGAACGCCATTGGTCAGGTAACAGGAAAACCAACGGAACGTGCCCAGCGTATCGGGGTCGGTGCAGTACGAGAACATAAGGCGTCTTTCGAACGTCTGGCCCGATCAAAAACGGGCTGGTTCGGCGCCAAAGCGCCGAACCGCAGGACTGCGATCAGTTGGTGACGACCGAACCGTCGGTGTTGTATGTCGGAACGCCTTCGCCGAACCACTTGACGATCATCTCGTTCAGCGTGCCATCGGACTTCATCGAGGTGATCGCTTCGTCGAACTTGCCGCGCAGTTCAGCATCGCTTTCACGAATGCCTAGGCCGATACCACCGCCCAGCGGAACGTCTTCGCCTACAAAGACCAGCTCACCGGACGATTCTTCGACGATCGGGACCAGGAAATCCTTGTCGGCAAATACAGCGTCCGCTTCGCCATTGCGCACTGCTGCAATGGTTTCTTCGGGGGTTGCGAACTCGACCAGAGTTGCGCCGGATTCTGCGACATGGCCTGCCTGAATGGTGGCTGTCTGTGCGGCCACAACACCGCTTGCGACATCAACGCCGTCGGATGCGCCGACATAGGCGGATGCTGCGGGCGGAAAGTAGTTCTGGGTGAAGTCGATAACTTCGTCACGCTCATCGGTGATCGACATGCCGGCGATGATGGTGTCGTAGTTGCCCGATACCAGGTTCGGGATGATCGAATCCCAGTCGTTCTTGACCCATTCGCATTCCAGATTGGCGCGTTTGCACAGCTCGTCGCCCACTTCACGCTCGAATCCGTCGATCTCGCCGGCATCATTGATGAAGTTGTACGGAGGATAGGCGCCTTCTGTGCCCATGCGGACCGTATCGGCCATGGCGATGCCAGCGGTCAGTGCAAGCGCCGCAGTGGTCAGAATCAGGTTTTTCATTGGTTATACTCCCATTTTCTTGGTTCTGATTTTGGTATCACGCCGCCTGTGTGGCGGACAAAAAGCCCTGAAGCCGCTCGGATTCAGGTGCTGTGAAAATGTCTTCGGGTGTGCCTTCTTCCTCGATCCGCCCTTGATGCAGAAACACCACATGGCTTGAAATGTCGGCGGCCATCTTCATGTCATGGGTTACAATGATCATCGTGCGGCCTTCTGCAGCAAGGTCCTTGATCACCTTTATGACCTCTTGTTCCAGTTCGGGGTCCAGTGCCGAGGTCGGTTCGTCGAACAAAAGCGCTTCGGGCTCCATGCACAATCCACGGGCAATAGCCGCGCGCTGTTGCTGACCACCTGACAATTGCGCCGGGTACACGTCGCATTTGTCCCCGATGCCAACCTGTTCCAGATATCGGCGTGCGCTGTCCTCGACCTGGGCCCTGTCACGACCCAGCACGGTAACCGGGGCCTCCATTACATTTTGTAGGATGGTCATATGCGCCCACAAATTGAATTGCTGGAACACCATCGACAGATTGGTGCGGATGCGCAGAACCTGTTTGGCGTCGCCGGGGCGTCGGTTATGGCCGTTACCAGACCAGATCACCGGTTCGCCCTTGAACATGATCTCGCCCTGCTGGCTGTCTTCCAGCAGGTTGCAGCAGCGCAGCAATGTGGATTTTCCCGACCCCGACGATCCGATCAGCGACACGACGTCCCCGCGATGCGCCGTAATGTCCACCCCTTTCAGCACCTCAAGCTGGCCAAAGCTCTTGTGAAGGTTCTTGATTGCGATGACGGGAGTGGATTCTGTCACGGACGGTCCAGTGCGTTGCTGTGTTGATGCGGTAATAGGGCTGAAAAACCGGAGCAATGCAATGCGCAAAAGGCAGTTTAGCGCGCTGAAACCTACAAAATGGACAGGTCCTCTTGTCAAACCGATCAGGTTTTGGACCCGATTGCCTCAGGTCCGGGCGGAGTTGGAACCGCAAGGTAGAAATCGGCCGGAATAGGGATCAACTCTTGGATGTGCAGCGTTTTTCGATCCTGATGCGCAAGTTCGGTAATTGCACGCTGCACCGCGTCGGCAACCCGAGCCGGCTCCTGCCCCATTGCCGTAATATAGGGCAGGGCGGGGGTTGGGTCTGTGCTGCACACGTCACGCAATTCGGCGCCCAGATCGGTGTGTCGTTTCAACATCAGCCATGTCAGGGCGTCCAGTGCAGCGAAATCCGCCGCACCATCCGCAACGGCCCGAGCTGATGCGGCGTGGCTGCCCGTTTCGCGCACCGATGCAAGCGTCAGGTTCAAAGCGGACATATGGGTCACCGGCGCAGCCCATCCGGACTGGGACAAAGCGTCGTTAAAGGCAAAAGTGCCGCGCACAAGTGCCGGCAGATCACGCGGATCGCTGGCCCGGGCGACAATGACTGAGCAGTAATAGCCGGGGGGACAATCGGGCAAGCCATAATCGGGCGTGCCGACCAAGTGCACCTGACCGTGCAGACGGGTGCGATACGGCATCCCGCATGTCTGTGCCAGAACAAGGTTCGGGTCCGACCAGACCTGCCACATGTCGCGCTCGCGGGACAGGCGGGACGGACCGTGGCCCAGATTCGAACGAATCAAATCCCAGAATCGGTCGTTCGCTGCTTGCAGCGCGGGCATGTCGTACATGCCCAGGGCGGCCGTCACGTTTTTGCGGCCTTTTGCCGGGCTCGGGCTGAATCCACATCGCTGACGCCCAACAGGCTGACCACAAGACGCAGCAGCGAATCTTCCTCGCCGGTGCGATGTCCGTCAGCCAAGGCGACGGACCACATCGCCTGTACAACTGCCAGACGGTCTTCATAGGCCACGGCTTCTTTGATGGCACGGGTGAACCGGACCGTATCGGGGGCTTCGGCCTCCAGATCTTCCGCCTTGGAACGCAGCCCGGCAGCTTCGAACGGGGACAGGCCGTAGCGTTCGGCCGAAACCTTGTCGATTCGCGCCATTTCGGTATCGGCATAATCGTTATCGGATCTGGCAATGCGCACCAGCAGGGCTGTCAGGGCCAGGCGGGCGTCGTCATCGGCAAGCGGATCGGGCTGTGGCTGTGTCAGCCGAGAGAGAAAATCACTGAACATGAACGAGATATAATCGTTGCCTAGTGCGCTTCCAAGCGTGATTGTACTTGTTCACGTGCGTTCTTGCTGTCGTTAAAGCTGAGGCCCATGGCTACACGCGCCTCCTCGACGATTTTCATTTCGCCTTCATCCGAGTTGCCGTCCGCCAATACGACCTCCCACAATGCTTCAAGGGCGGCCAAACGTTCTTTCAGATCGGTGGTTTCGCGGATGAGCTTGCCAAACGTGTCGGTTTCAGGGGCCGCCGCATGCAGTTTCTCGCAGGTGGCGCGGACTTTGGCGGCTTCAATGGCGTTATGCTGGTACAGTCGCGCCAGGATACGGTCGATCAGGCTGATCTCTTCCAGTTTGTAATCCCGGTCCGCCTGGGCCACGCGCACCATCAGCGCGCCCAGTGCAAGCTCTGCATCCGGATCAGGCAGGTGGTGCTGTTGCGGCGGGCGCAGCGCCTGAAGAAATTTTTTCAACATGAGATCAGGTTATTCCATATTTTGTGGTCCGCCAAGCGGATGCTACCCGTCATAGCCCTGAATGATCACAAGATCGCCCATTGACACGGGATCACGCAGTGCTTTGGCCTGCTGATAGGCGTCACTGTCATAGCACGCTAACGCGTCCGCGTAGCTGGGAAATTCGATCACAACAGTACGGGACCGCGCGGCGCCTTCTTTCATCTCACGGTCTCCGCCGCGCACCAGAAAGCGTGCGCCAAAGGCGGCAAAGGGCTCGGCATTGGCCGCGATGTATTTTTTGTATGCGTCCATGTCGTCCACATCGACATGGGCCACCCAGTATCCTTTGGTCACGTGCCCCTCCTGCTCAACCTTGAGTATAGGGTTGTCGGAAATACGGCGAATTGCAATCCTGACTTTGCCGCCGCTTCAAACGGACCCTGAAATCGCCTGTTTTGCGTGTTCCGTCAGCCAGGCCAGCATGTTGCGATACGGCACCGGCCCATAGCTGATGCGCGCGACCCCCAATTCGGCCAGACGCGGTGTGTCCGGTGTGCCGGGTAAGGCAATGATGTTGACGGGCAGGGCAGTTGCCTCGCACAGGGCCGCAATCAGACTTTCGTCTTTCAGACCGGGTGCAAAAAAACCGTTCGCACCGGCATCGGCATAAGCCTCGGCGCGGGACATCGCGTCATCCAACATGGCCCGATCATGGCTGTCCTGCGGCGCCTTGAGGAAGATATCGGTGCGTGCATTGAGGAAGGCGGGCACACCGGCGGCATCGCAGCTTTCGCGCACCGCACCAACCCGCGCGGCCTGTGTTTCGATATCATAAAGATCTTTTGTTCCAACGATTTGATCTTCGAAGTTAAAGCCGATTACACCCGTTGCAAGAGCTTGGCGTACATGTGCGGCAACACCAAATGCGTCTTCCGCATAAGCTCCTTCAAGGTCGAGACTGACAGGCACGTCAACCGCGTTGACGATCCGCGCGGCATTTTCAAGGGCCATATCCAACGGAATGTTCTGCCCGTCCGAATACCCTTGCGCCATGGCGACCGGCGCACTGCCGGTGGCTATGGCCTGTGCGCCTGCATCGCGCACCGCCGCCGCGCTGCCCGCATCCCACACGTTGTAAAGGATGACCGGGTCGCCCTTTTTGTGAAGGCTGGTAAAGAGTTCTGCGCGCTGGGCCTGGCTGGTCATCGGGTGTCTCCTGTCAAAGCATGTTCAACACTTAACCCCATCTCCCGGCCCGGTGCAGCGGTTTTTTTCAACCGTTGCCAACAGTGGAAAGGCGCACCGGATCACACCAGGCGCGACGTATCCTTGGCCGCCCGAACAAAATCCCGGAACAGCGGATGAGGATCAAAGGGTTTCGATTTCAGTTCAGGGTGATATTGCACTCCGATGAACCAAGGATGATCGGACCATTCAACGATTTCCGGCAGGCGGCCATCCGGCGACATGCCCGAGAAATTCAAACCGGCATTTTCAAGCTGGTCGCGGTATTTGATGTCGACTTCATAGCGGTGACGGTGGCGTTCCTCGATCTGCGTGCCGCCGTAGACCTGGGCCACTTTCGAACCGTCCGCAAGAACCGCATTATATGCGCCCAAACGCATGGTGCCGCCTTTGTCATCGCCGACTTTGCGTTCGACCCTGTGATTGCCTTGCACCCATTCTTTCAGATGATAGACAACTGGTTCAAAACGTTTTTTTCCAGCCTCGTGATCAAACTCTTCGGAACCGGCCTCGGTAATGCCCGCAGCGTTCCTGGCTGCCTCGATCACCGCCATCTGCATGCCCAGACAAATCCCAAGATAGGGCACCTTGTGTTCACGCGCATATTGTGCGGCCTTGATCTTGCCTTCGGTGCCTCGTTCGCCAAACCCACCGGGAACGAGGATGGCATGGAAACCTTCCAGATGCGGCGCGACATCTTCCGTATCAAAGACCTCGGCATCGACCCATTCGATCTTGACCTTGACCCGGTTGGCCATGCCGCCATGAGTCAGCGCCTCGGCAATTGACTTATAGGCATCCTCCAATTGAGTGTATTTGCCGACGATGGCCACCTTTACTTCGCCTTCGGCGTTGTGGATGCGGTCGCTGACATCTTCCCATTTGGCCAGGTCGGGTTTAGGGGCGGGGCTGATCTGGAACGCGTCCAGAACCGCCTGATCCAGACCTTCCTTGTGATAGGCCAGTGGCGCGTCGTAAATCGTGGAAAGGTCCTGCGCTGCAATCACGCTGTCGGGGCGGACGTTGCAGAACAGGGCCAGCTTTTCGCGTTCCTTGGTCGGGATTGGTCCTTCGGATCGGCAGACCAGAATATCGGGGGCCAGACCAATCGAGCGCAGTTCTTTCACCGAGTGCTGGGTCGGTTTGGTTTTCAACTCGCCCGAGGCTTTGATGTAAGGCAGCAGCGTCAGATGCATAAAGATACACTGACCGCGCGGCTTGTCCTGGCTGAACTGGCGGATGGCTTCGAAAAAGGGCAGACCTTCGATGTCACCAACAGTGCCGCCGATCTCACAGAGCATGAAATCGACCTCGTCTTCACCGATGGCGATGAAGTCCTTGATTTCGTTGGTGACGTGCGGGATCACCTGAATGGTTTTGCCAAGGTAATCACCGCGGCGCTCTTTCTCCAGCACGTTGGAATAAATCCGCCCTGAACTGACCGAGTCGGTCTTGCGCGCGGCAACCCCGGTGAAGCGTTCGTAATGGCCAAGGTCCAGATCGGTTTCGGCACCGTCATCGGTGACAAAGACTTCACCATGTTCAAACGGTGACATGGTGCCCGGATCGACGTTCAGGTATGGATCCAGCTTGCGCAGGCGCACCGAATATCCCCGGGCCTGCAACAGCGCGCCCAAGGCTGCCGAAGCCAATCCTTTGCCCAAGGATGAAACCACACCACCAGTGATGAATATAAAACGCGCCATGTTGTTTCGGCTGCTCCCGTGAGACGTCATTATTGCCTGCCCGGCGGTCAAAAAAACCGCTGCACCACGGGACTTCACGTATAAAGGATTCGCGCCCATGGCGCAAGAGAACCGCAAGATGCTGTTGCGGTTCCCAATGACCTTTCTAGGTTTTGTGGGTCAGTCCGCCTGCGGGATCAAAGGTGCGTTGTCGCCCTGCGCCGGAGGCAGCAGATCATCGGCCGATGGGACGGCTGGTGTGCTCTGCTCGACCGGGGCCGGGGCGGGAACGCCAAGGCGGTCAATGACCGAACTGCCCGAAGATTTCTGCGCCGCCATAATGGTCAGCGTGATGGATGTCACAATGAAACATGCCGCCAGAACCCAGGTCAGCTTGCCCAAGGCTGTCGCGGCCGCGCGTCCGGTCATTGCGCCGCCGCCGCCACCGCCCATTCCAAGGCCGCCGCCTTCGGACCGCTGCATCAGCACAACGGCGATCAGGCCAAGGGCCAGAAGAAGATGGATGATGAGAACGACGTTTTCCATGGTGGTCCTGTGCGGCGTGACGTGTATCGCGTGGTACTTATGCAAGTTTGGTATCGGGGGCAAGTCAGGAGTTCGCATCACTCTGCGTGATATGTGATATCACAGCAAAGGGACTGGACAGAGCAGTAAATCCTGACGCAGGCTCCCGCCTATGCCTCATGACGATCACGACCACCCACACGCCCTGCTGCCGCCAGAGCCAGCGCTGCGCGTCAAAGCACTGGAAACGATTCTGACCCGTAAAGGGTTGATCGATCCCGCCGCGCTGGATGAAATCATAGACACCTATCAGAATAAGATCGGCCCGAAGAACGGTGCGCGCGTTGTTGCAAAAGCATGGAGCGACCCAATCTTCAAAGCGGTATTGCTGGAAGATGCCACCCCGCTGGTCGCCGAACTTGGATATTACGGTCGTCAGGGCGAGCACATAGTGGTGGTCGAAAACACGCCGATGCAACACAACATGGTCGTCTGCACCTTGTGCAGCTGTTATCCGTGGCCGTTGCTGGGCATTCCGCCCGGATGGTACAAATCGGACGCGTATCGCGCGCGCGCAGTGCGCGAGCCTCGCAAAGTGCTGCGTGAGTTTGGCGTAACCCTGCCTGATGGCGTCGCCGTGAGGGTGTGGGACTCAACAGCCGAGATTCGCTATCTTGTCCTGCCAATGCGCCCGGACGGCACCGAAGGTATGAGCGAGGAAGACCTTGCCGCTCTGGTCACCCGTGACAGCATGATCGGTACAGGTCTTGCCCGGTCACCTGCCGAATGACCCGGGTGCACGATATGGGGGGCCGCTTCGGCGATGGCCCCGTCCTGCCCGAGCGTGAAGACGCCCCGGTCTTTGCCGAAGACTGGCACGCGCGCGCGTTGGCGGTGACGTTGGCTTTGGGGTTTCTGGGGCAGTGGAACATCGACATATCGCGCCACGCGCGAGAACGGCTGTCACCACAGGACTACACCCGCTTTTCATATTACGAGAAATGGATATCCGGTCTTGCTGATCTGCTGGTCGAACGCGGCGTGCTGACTTTGGATGATCTGCGAGCAGAGGGCAGTGATGAGGCACACCCGCTGAAGGAAAGACTGCTTATGGCAGATGCGGTTGCTGCGGCTTTGGCCAAAGGCGGCCCGGCCGATCGACCGTCGGATGTACCAGCACGGTTCCGCGTCGGGCAGCCGGTTGTAACCGCGCGCCACACGGCCAATCGCCTTGTCGATAGTGGTCACACTCGTCTGCCAAGTTACGCCGCAGGCGCGCGGGGCCGTGTCCTGCGCTTGCACGGGACCCATGTTCTGCCCGATTCCAACGCGCATGGTCTGGGTGAAGCGCCGGAGCCACTTTACGCCATTGTGTTTCCGGCCTCGGAACTGTGGGCCGCGCCCGAGCACCCCGACGATGAGGTGGTGCTGGACCTCTGGCAAAGCTATCTGGATCCGGCGTGAACAACTGTCTGACCCACGCAGCGCCTGAACCGGTGTTTGTCGAGCCCTGGCACGCTCAGGTTTTCGCAGTCACGGTGGCTTTGAATGAGGCTGGTCACTTTGACTGGCCCGATTGGGCCGCCCGCTTTTCGGACACTTTGAAACGAAAAGGTCTGGGCCGGGACCTGGACGGTGGCGACGATTATTTTCATGCGTGGCTGGAGACGCTTGAAGACTTGCTGGCGTACCAGGGCGCGGCGTTGCCGGATGATGTGCACAACCTGCATCAAGCCTGGGAAAAGGCGTATCTGAGGACACCCCACGGGCAACCGGTGCAATTGCCGCAAAGTTAAACGGGGGCTCTGCCCCCGACGCGGCAGACCGCGTCTCCCCCGGGATATTTTTAGCCAGATGAAGCAGGGGACCCGGTCTTTATCCGGTCAGGCCTATTGCCATCGGACGGACGGTCCGCAATGCGGTTTCAACATGCGGCGAAATACCGGTTTCCCTGTCGCGTGCACATCGCTATACGAGCCAGGTTTGGTAATTCAGCACAAAAGGACCGGATATGGCCAACGTGGTTGTTGTCGGCGCCCAGTGGGGTGACGAGGGAAAAGGCAAGATCGTCGACTGGCTGAGTGAGCGGGCTGACGTCATCGCGCGTTTTCAGGGCGGGCACAACGCAGGGCATACTCTGGTGATTGATGGTGAGGTGTACAAGTTGAATGCACTGCCATCCGGTGTTGTGCGTGGCGGCAAGCTCAGCGTGATCGGCAACGGCGTTGTGCTCGATCCCTGGCATCTGGTTTCGGAAATCGCCTCGATCCGGGAACAGGGGGTCGAGATCACGCCTGCAACCCTTATGATCGCGGAAAACACACCCTTGATTTTGCCGATACATGGCGAATTGGACCGGGCGCGCGAAGAGGCGGCCAGCAAGGGCACAAAAATTGGTACAACCGGTCGCGGGATCGGTCCCGCCTATGAAGACAAGGTTGGACGGCGGTCTGTCCGGGTGGCCGATCTGGCCGATCATGCCACGTTGGAAGCACGCGTGGATCGGGCGTTGCAGCATCACGACCCTTTGCGCAAAGGGCTTGGAATTGATGCGGTGGACCGCGACAGGCTGATTGCCGCGCTGCAAGAGATCGCGCCACAAATCCTGCCCTTTGCCGCGCCGGTATGGAAAGTTCTCAACGAAAAGCGCAAAGCGGGCAAACGTATCCTGTTCGAAGGTGCACAGGGGGCGTTGCTGGACATTGATTTCGGGACGTACCCCTTTGTGACGTCTTCCAATGTGATTGCCGGTCAGGCTGCAACCGGTGTGGGCATCGGTCCGGGATCGGTTGATTTTGTGCTGGGGATTGTCAAAGCCTACACAACCCGCGTGGGCGAAGGTCCGTTCCCAACGGAACTGGATGACGAAGACGGGATACGTCTGGGTACACGCGGGCACGAGTTCGGGACTGTGACCGGTCGCAAGCGGCGCTGTGGGTGGTTTGATGCGTGTCTTGTGCGCCAAACCTGCGCAACCAGCGGGGTCAATGGCATTTCACTGACGAAACTGGATGTGCTGGATGGTTTTGAAACGCTGAAAATCTGCAATGGGTATGACTTGGATGGCATGCGTCTGGATTACCTGCCAACCGCAGCCGAACAGCAGGTCCGCTGTGTTCCGATATATGAGGAAATGCCAGGTTGGAGCGAATCCACCGAAGGCGCGCGCAGTTGGGCCGATCTGCCCGCAAACGCGATCAAATATGTGCGTCGGGTTGAAGAACTGATTGAATGTCCGGTGGCTCTTTTGTCCACCAGCCCGGAGCGGGACGACACCATTCTGGTGACCGACCCGTTTGCCGACTGATGAGCGGTGATCGCAAGCCAGCGCTCAGCTACAAGGCGCGCCGCAGGTGGTCGCTGATTATCCTGCTTGTGGGTCTACCGGTGTACATCGTGGCGGTTGTACGGATTGTAAACCTGTTCGACCGCCCGCCCTTGTGGCTGGAACTGATCATTTACGTAGCGCTCGGCATTGTCTGGGCGTTGCCGTTCAAATTTGTTTTTCGCGGTGTCGGCAAAGAAGACCCGGATAAATCCTGACGTCGGACCGAGGCGTTGCCATACGCCTGCTGCCGTGCAACGATGCCTAGGAATTCCAATGGTTTTCTCTGGCAGGAGCGGTGGTCAGCATGAAACTCAGCAAACTTGCAGCACCGGCACTTGCCGGTCTGATCGGTGCCGCCGGATCGGCATCTGCGGATGATTGGGAATACACGATTGCCCCGTACCTTTGGGGGCCGGATTTCCGAACCTCGCTGGACATCGGGCGTAATCCACCTGTCGATGGCAGCACGTCGATTTTCAACATTCTGAACAGCGCATTTCTGATTGCCGGTGAGGCGCGCAACGGTCGCTGGGCGGTCGGGGCTGAATTCAATTTTCTGGATCTGGGCGATGACGTGACCATTGGTCCGATCAATCAGGCGGCCAGTTGGGAACTGGACGGCATCATGGTGTCTCTGGTCGGCGGATACACCGTGTTCGACGATGGTCAGACCCGCGTGGACGCCTTTGGTGGACTGCGCCATTGGGATCTGGATTTGTCGACAACCGTCGCCGGGTTCACTGCAAGCACTGATCAGAACTGGACGGATCCCCTGATCGGGGGGCGATATAACCGGGCTATCAATCCCAGATGGGCCGTGTCGGCGATGGGCAATGTCGGTGGTTTCAGCGTTGGATCAAAATTTCAGTGGGAGGCGGTGCTTCAGGCCAGTTGGAAGTGGACCGAGCGAACCACGGTGGCCGGTGGTTATCGTCATCTGAGCGTGAATTTCGAGGAAGGGCAGAATGTTATCGATCTTATTCTGACCGGCCCATATGTCGCGCTGGCCTTCAATTTCTAAGGCCTTGCGCTTGTTTATGCGGGAAATCAGGCTTTGCAGGATGCACGCGCACCCATGTTTTGCGTTCAAACCCATTCTGGCCGGGCTGCGAAGTCTGAACTGACCAGGCGTTTAATCGTTATCCGACTGCGCGCGCGTCGTTTGGGCGAAACCCGATCAGGTTTGACGCCGCAAAACGGCCCCCGCCGGCTTTTTCAATCTTGCCGTCCCGCAACAACTGACCAAAGGACCGCAGGCTTTCTTCGCGGTTGAACTCATCCTGCTTGAGCGAGCGGACCTTGTTCATCAGTTGTGGGCGCGAAAATTGTTCCTGACCTTCGATGAATGACAGATAGGCTGCCGCGGCTTCCAGCAGATCTGGCAGGGATTGCGCACCCTGATCCTGGGCAAACTGTGCAAAACCACCTTCTTCGGACGTGTCTTCATCCTGTTCGGTTGTGACACGGCGAGGGGTAACAGGGCCGGTCTGAACATTCGGATCGTCAACACGCTGTTCCGCAACCAGTTTCAGCGGTGCGGCGCGATCGGAATCCGGGCGCATGCTTGTGACCTGAATCTCTGGGCGGCGCGGGCTGACCACAGATGCAAGATCACCGCGATAGGGCTCATCCTCGGATTCGGTTTTGGTTGCAGAGTCCGCTTCGGTCGCCGCAACCGCCGTGCGCAGGTGCGAATATGTGTCGCGCGTATGGCTCGATTCCGGGTCCTGCATATGTTCACCGGCTTTCGCCATCAGCCGCGATACATCCTGATCAAGATCGGTTGCGTTGTCGCGGTCTTGCGCGGCAGGATCTGCAATTTCATCCTCGGTCTGCGAAATTTCTGCCAAAAGATCGGCTTCATCCTCGATTGTCAGAATGCCCGGATCGGTTTCAACAGGCATATCCGCGATGTCATCCCCATCTGCATGATCCGGAGTATCCGTGTCCTGCATGATGTTGATCATGCCGTCTTCTTCCTCGTCGTCCTTTTCAGGTTCGGACAAGTCGCTTTCATCGGCAAACAGAATGTCAGAGGATGACTCGTCCTCTTCATATTCTTCGGTCACGGCAGGCGCCGGCGATGCGGACTCTTCAACAGGCTGGTCCGCCGTTTCCACATCGGTTGTCGGAGCCAGATCTTCGGGGGTCAGCGATCCGGCTTCGAACGCGGCGGCAACCGCGTCAACAGGTGGGGGTGTGTTCAGCAGCGCAGAACCGTCGTCTTCGGAATAGTCGTTTTCGCTGACATCCGAGTGTGAAACCACGGCGCGAATACGTTGCAGCTTGGCCGCCAGACTATCGGGTTCGGATGTCGCGGACGCGGCGATGGGCTCAGCCTCTACAAAAAAAGGGTCTATTGCATCTTCTTGGTCGGTCGCATCGGCGGGGGTTCCGACCACATTCAGACCGGATGTCTGGCTCGATGTCTGGATGGTCTGCGCGGCCGGAGCAGTGGCCGCGTCGGATGCGCGCAGGAGGATACCGGTTTCGCTTTGGTGTGCCTCGACCTGTTGCGACGGATCCCGCCGGGCAATGCGCGTCAGCATTTCCGCATCGGGCTGCGGAGGCTCAGAGCCAAAGTAGCGGTCTTCGGCAGCCAGATCGCGAAAGTACTCTGCGATGGATTTCATCGTTTCAAAGGAATCGTCAAACCCTTCCAAAGTGCACGAGAAGGTTCCATAAGAAACGGTCAATACCTTGTTATTCTGTACCATCAGACGCACGTCCTCTACAAACTACAAGAGCCGGCGCAACTGGGGTGGAGCGCGCAGATCGGCTCGGAACTCTTTGCATGAACCTATCATTTTGTGGTCTCAATGTGTCCAAATCCGGGAAAAATGATCAATCTTAGAAAAAACAGTGCAATTGTACGTTCAAATGAGCCAATCGGCCTGTTTGGCGGGGGATTTGTGGGTTCTGGCGACCTGAATCTGGTGCTGAAACACGTCAATTTGCTGGTCGCAGCGGACAGTGGTGCGCGCGTTTTGATCGATTCGGGCCACATTCCGGATGCGGTTTTTGGTGATTTTGATTCGCTTCCGGCGGCGGACAGGGCCAGGATTCCCGCAGATCGCCTGTTTGTGATTGACGAACAGGACAGTACCGATTTTGACAAGGCCCTGCGTCACACGGATGCGCCTGTGGTTCTGGCCGCCGGATTTCTTGGGCGGCGGCTGGATCATCAATTGGCGGTGCTGAACGCAATGGTCCGGCACCGGGATCGCGCCTGCATTCTGCTGGGTGAGCACGAAGTTGTTTTCCAGGCACCGCCGACGATCACGTTGAGTTTGGAGCCGGGCGCCGTCGTATCTCTGGTCCCGCTGGCCCGGGTCACAGGACGCAGTCAGGGGTTGGAATGGCCCATTGACGATCTGGTTTTCGAACCTGATGGCCGGATTGGAACATCCAATCGGGCGATTTCCGATGTGCGTCTGGATGTGGACGGGCCCGGTCTGATGGTAATGGTCCCGCGCGCGGCGCTGGACCAGGTCATGCAGGCGTTTCTGTCGGGGCAGACCGGCCAATGGCCCGCTCGCGCAAAATGACGTAAAGACCGGCGGCGATTGTGATCAAAATGCCCAGCGCCGCCTTGCCGTCGGGCAGATTGTAAAAGATCATCCAGCCGATCAGGGTCGCAACCGGAATTTCGAGATATTGCATCGGGGCCAGTGTCGCCGATGGCGCGTATCTGAGTGACCACGTCATCAATAAATGTGCAACGGTTCCCAGAACTCCGATCGCCAGCAAAAGCCAGTGGATATTGTCCAGAACGACGATCAAGGACAATTCGGGCACACCCGCTTGCGTCCCCATCAGCAAGACAGGCAACAGCACGGCCGAGGCGCCTACGCCCGAAATCGCCTGTAAAGACACCGGATCGGTTTGTTTGGCTATTTGTCGGGTAACCAGCATGAACAAAGCAAAAACCACCGCCACAACAAGCGGCAACAAGGCCGGCAGGCCCACTTGGGCAAAGCTGGGCTGAATCACCAGCAAAGTTCCGATGAACCCGACAATACACGCGATCAGGCGACGCGCGCCAACTTCTTCGCCCAGAACATAGCGGCCCAGCAGCAGCATGATGAACGGCATGACAAACGCAATGGCGATGGCGTCTGCCAAGGGCAGATATTGCAGGGCCGCGAACATGGCCGTGATGCCGATAATGTGAAGCCCCGTCCGGATCAGCGTCAGGTGCAGTATTCGCCCGCGCATGCGCCACGGTCGACCGGACACGGCAACCAGCGGGACCAGAATCACTGCCTGTATCGCAAAACGCACAAATACCAGCACGCCCAGAGGCGTCGTTTCACCCAGCAGTTTGGCCATTGCATCGCCCAGCGGCGCAAGCACACAAAATCCAAGCATCAGCAGAATGCCAAGAACGGGACGGTCCTGAGTCATGCCCGGAACGCTAGTTCAAGCGTGTCAGCGGGGAAAGGCCAAAACCGGCGTTCAACAATTCGGCACGTTGACGGCCAGACCGCCCAGTGACGTCTCTTTGTACTTGTCCAACATGTCGCGGCCGGTCTGACGCATGGTCTCGATCACCGAATCCAGCGGGACAAAATGCTCCCCGTCTCCGCGCAGGGCCAGTGACGCAGCCGATACCGCCTTGATGGCGCCCAGACCATTGCGTTCGATACACGGTACCTGCACCAGTCCAGAGACCGGATCGCAGGTCATGCCCAAATGATGCTCCAGTGCGATTTCGGCGGCATTTTCCACCTGCTCGGGCGATCCGCCCATGACCGCGCACAAACCGGCCGCCGCCATGGCCGAGGCGCTGCCGACTTCGGCCTGGCATCCTGCTTCGGCGCCCGAGATCGACGCATTGTACTTGACCAGTCCGCCAATGGCTGCGGCGGTCAGCAGGAAGTCTTCGATATAGCTTTCCGAGGCGCCCGGTACATGGTCCAGGTAATAGCGCAGCACGGCAGGCAACACGCCGGCCGCGCCATTGGTGGGGGCCGTCACGACCTGCCCGCCGCCGGCGTTTTCTTCATTGACCGCCATGGCGTAGACGCTCATCCAGTCGTTGATCGTGTGCGGTGCGGCCTGATTCATGCCGCGTTCGGCCATCAGTGCATCATAAATGCCCTTGGCCCTGCGGCGCACGCTCAGGCCGCCGGGCAGGATGCCATCGGTGGTCAGGCCGCGATTGATGCAGTCGTTCATGACCTGCCACAGACGGGCTGACCCTTTGGCGAAACTGTTGGCGCACCCGCGCGAGATTTCATTTTCGCGTTTCATGGTCGCGATGGTTTTGCCGCTGGCGCGCGCCATTTCAAGCATTTCCAGCGCGGATTTGAAGGGGAAGGGGATCGGGGCGCCGCTTTCTGTTGCCTTGCCCTGTGCCAGTTCTTCTTCGGTCAGGACGAAACCGCCACCGATCGAATAGAATACCTGTTGCAGGATGATATCGCCCTGCGCGTCGGTGGCCATCAGGATCATCCCGTTGGCGTGACCCGGCAAAATACGATCATAATCAAAGCTCAGATCCTTGCTCGGATCGAATTTCAGTGTCGGCAAACCCTCTGGCTGCACGGTATGTGTTTGCGCTATGGCGGCCAGCGTGTCCTCGGCCTTTGTGTTGTCGTACGTGTCGGGCACAAACCCGGCCAGTCCCAGGATGGTGGCCCGGTCCGAGGCGTGCCCGACGCCGGTAAAAGCAAGCGATCCGTGCAACGACCCGCGCACACCCGCAAAATCGAAAGGCGACGCGCGCATCATGTCCAGAAAACGCGCGGCGGCAACCATGGGCCCCATGGTGTGTGACGAGGATGGGCCGATGCCCACTTTGAACATATCGAAGACGGATAAGAACATGTCAGGTGGCTGAGCCTTCTGGAGGGTTGGCGTGAACGGGGCGCGTGAAAGGTGTGATCCCAAGACCTTCTGCTTCGGCCGCCCGAACCGTCGCAGGCCGGGTTTCCAGTGCTGTCAGGATTGCGTGCAGCTCTGGTACGTCGGACAGCCGGAGCCAGCTTCGATCCGACGTGGCAGGATACAAGGCCATCCATCGTATCATGCAGGCCAGATAATACGTCAGAACAGACGGCTGTTCGGCACACAACCATGGCGGCGTGGTCCGCGCCGTGGCCTCGAGAATGTCAAGATGCCGTTGCAGGCGCGGTCGGACGCCCGTGCGCAGCTGTTCGGCCAGCGCGGCATCAATATATGTTTCCGCGTAAAACGTAAGGCGCAGATCGGCATGCAGCGTGTTCGAGGCAAAGAACAACCATTTCAGAAACGCCGCACGCTGCGGGCTGTCTGGTGCAGGAGCCAGCTTTTCATGCGTATCCGCCAACCACAGCAGGATGGCCGCGGTTTCAAAAACTGGTCCTTGCGGGGTCTCAAGAACCGGGATCAGCCCATTTGGGTTCAACGACCGGTATGCCGCCCCGCGCTGCGCGTTCTGCCCTCGGTCAACCAAGGCGGTTTCGTAGGGCAGGCCCATCTCTTCCAATACCAGCCGGATCACCAGCGAAGCATTGTCGGGGGCGTAGTGAAGACGGTATGTCGGTGTCATGGCGATTACTTATAATGCAATTGCGAAATAAGAAATCTCGATTACGACGTTTCCGATAGGAAACACGCAAATTTGCGACATCCGTGACTTTGCAGCACATCTTATTTGGGGTCGCAGTTGCGCATCGCATTCCGTATAAGTCCCGCAGGCGAACCAGGGACAGCTGTCATGACCAAAGAATTGTCACCCATAGACACGGCAAAATATGTGGCGGCGCGACGGGCGGCCGACCTGGTCGAAGATGGTATGCGTGTGGGACTGGGCACTGGTTCAACGGCCGCGTGGCTGGTGCGCCGTCTGGGTGAGCGCGTGCGGGACGACGGGCTACGGTTCAAGGGTGTGCCAACGTCGATCCGAACGGCCCAACTGGCGCGCGAAGAGGGGATCGATGTCGTCTCGCTGGATCAGGCAGGTTGGTTGGATTTGACAATCGACGGCGCAGACGAATTCGACGGCGAGCTGAACCTGATCAAGGGCGGCGGTGGCGCGCATTTGCAGGAAAAGATCGTGGCAACCGCCAGCGACCAGATGATCGTGATCGCCGATGCCGGAAAAGAGGTTGAGACACTGGGGGCATTCCCACTGCCTGTCGAAGTGATCCCCTTTGGCTGGCAAACCACGCGCACGCTGATTGAAGAGGCGCTGGATACAATGGATGTGTTGGGAAACATGTCGGCGCTCAGGATGAATGCCGACGCGCCCTTTGTGACGGATGAGGGCAATCACATCCTGGACCTGCATCTGCAACGTATCGGCAATGCCCGCCAGATGGCTTTTGTCTTGAACCAGGTGCCGGGCGTTGTGGAAAACGGGCTTTTCATCGACATCTGCGACAAGGTTGTGATCGGTCATGGCGATGGCCGCGTCGAACTGCGCGATATCAATGAGGGCACCATCGAATTGAACGACCTGGCCGATGTGCCCAAAGAAAACCTGTTTTCCGATCTTGCGGACTGAGGGTTGGATGTACCCGTCGCACAAGCGTGTCTGCGCGGGCGCTGAATTTTGCCGCGCGGGGGGTTGGCAGGCAGGTTTTCGCGCCCAGATATCCAATGACTTTTCAAGATGAATGAAGGAACCCGGCATGAGCTTTGATTATGATCTGTTCGTTATCGGTGGCGGCTCGGGCGGGGTGCGTGCGGCCCGCGTGGCCGCAGGCGAAAACGGTGCCCGGGTCGCCCTGGCCGAAGAGGATCGTTATGGCGGAACCTGTGTCATCCGCGGCTGCGTTCCTAAAAAGCTCATGGTGTTTGCCAGCGAATACTCGGGTTTTGTCGATGACGCCCGGGCTTACGGCTGGGATATCACTCCGGGTGCATTCAATTGGGAGATGTTTCGCGGTAAGCTGCATGCAGAATTGGATCGGCTGGAAGGCATCTACCGCAACATTCTGACCAACAACGGCGTCGAAAGCTTTGACCAGCGCGCGCATGTGGTTGATACGCACACAGTCGAACTGGCCGACGGCACACGCAAATCCGCCAAGCACATTCTGATCGCAACAGGGGGGCGACCGGTTGTTCCTCAGTTCCCGGGGGCCGAGCTGGCCATCACCTCGAACGAGATATTCCATCTGGAAAAGCTGCCTGCCTCGATCCTGATCGTCGGTGGCGGTTACATTGCCAGCGAATTTGCCGGCATAATGAACGGAATGGGTGTCAAAACCACCCAGTTTTACCGGGGCGCGCAGATATTGCGCGGCTTTGACGAAGAGGCGCGTGGCCTGATCTGCGAAGAAATGCGTCAAAACGGGGTCGATGTGCGCTTAGGCACAAACGTGCTTGAGATGACTAAAGAGGATGACCAAATCCGGGTCAAAGCAACAGACGGGACAGAAGACCGGTTCGACGTGGTCATGTTTGCAACCGGTCGCGTCGCAAATGCCGATAATCTGGGGCTAGAAGCTGTCGGTGTCGAACGCGGACGCAAAGGCGAGATCATAGTGGATACCTTTAGCCAGACCGGCGTGCCGTCGATCTTTGCCATCGGGGATGTCACGGACCGCGTCAACCTGACGCCCGTTGCAATTCGCGAGGGGATGGCCTTTGTCGAAACCGTGTTCAAAGGCAACCCAACGCCGGTCGATCACGAGCTGATCCCGACGGCCATCTTCACACAACCTGAATTCGGCACAGTCGGCCTCAGCGAGGAGGACGCGGCAGAACAAGAGCCGATTGAAGTTTATGCAACGTCCTTCAAACCAATGCAAAAGGCGTTTGCAGGTGGCTCACAACGGGTTCTGATGAAGCTGATCGTGTCACAGGCGACGCGTAAGGTATTGGGATGCCACATTGTTGCACCCAGCGCGGGCGAGATGATTCAGCTGGCCGGCATTGCCGTAAAGATGGGCGCAACCAAGGAAGATTTCGACCGGACGGTGGCTGTGCACCCGGTCATGGCCGAAGAACTTGTCACACTGCGGCAACCCGTTCGCACTGCTTGATTTGCAAGCGCGCGCAACCAAGTTACAAGGGACACCGTGATCACACGGTCCAACACGAAGGAACAGATACATATGGCGGGCAACAGCGGCGGCCCCTGGGGGGGCGGAGGCTCATCCGGCGGCGGAGGAAATCGAGGCAACAACGGGGACGGGCGCAAACCGCCCGAAGGCGACGGCCCGCAGATCCCTGAGATCGACGAACTGATGAAAAAGGGTCAGGAGCAGCTGCGCGTCCTTATGGGCGGTCGTGGCGGCGGTGGCCGTGGCGGCCGCGGACAGGGGTCCGGGGGCGGCGGCCCGATCTTGACCAAAGGCACTGTCATCATCGGCGTAGTTGTTGCAGTGGTCCTTTGGGGTGCGGCCAGTTTTTACACGGTAAAACCTGAAGAACAGTCAGTTGAGCTGTTTCTGGGTGAGTTTTCAGCCGTAGGTAACCCGGGGCTGAATTTTGCACCCTGGCCGTTTGTCACGGCCGAGGTCATTCCCGTCACGCGCGAACAGAACGAAGACATGGGCGGGGCGCGCGGCAGCGACGATGGCCTGATGCTGACAGGCGACGAAAATGTTGTTGATATCGACTATCAGGTGGTCTGGAACATCAACGATCCGGCCAAGTTCCTGTTCAATTTGCGTGACCCGCGCCAGACCATTCGCGCCGTGTCGGAATCGGCGATGCGCGAAATTATCGCTCAAAGCGAGCTTGCCCCCATTCTGAACCGCGACCGGGGCATCATCGCAGACCGGCTGCAGGAACTGATTCAGGCTACGATGGACAGCTACGATTCCGGCGTGAACATCGTGCGTGTCAACTTTGACAAAGCTGACCCGCCGCAGGATGTGATTGCGGCCTTCCGTGATGTTCAGGCAGCGGCGCAGGAACGTGACAGGTTGCAGAACGTCGCGGACGCCTACGCCAACCGCGTATTGGCCGAGGCCCGAGGTGAGGCCGCGCAGATCCTGGAAGAATCAGAAGCGTACCGCGCCCAGCAGATCAATGGCGCACAGGGTGAGGCCAGCCGCTTCAGCGCGGTTCTGGAAGAATATTCCAAGGCGCCGGACGTCACCCGCAAACGTTTGTACCTGGAACGAATGGAGCAGGTTCTGGGTGATGTCGACAAGATCATTCTGGACGAGAATTCGACCGGCTCAGGGCAGGGCGTAGTGCCCTACCTGCCGCTGAATGAACTGCGCCGCAATCAGGGTCAGGAGAGCAACTGATGCGTAAATCACCCATAATTCTGATTCTTGCCATCGCGCTTGTGCTGCTGGGTTTGTCGTCGGTGTTTATCGTGGACGAACGCGAACGCGCATTGGTTCTGCGTTTCGGCCGGGTTGTCAATGTCAAGGAAGATCCCGGTCTGGCATTCAAACTGCCTATCTTTGACGAAGTGGTGCGCTATGACGACCGCATCCTGTCCATCGATGTGCAACCGCTTGAGGTCACGCCGCTGGATGATCGTCGTTTGGTTGTTGATGCCTTTTCCCGGTACCGGATCGCGGATCTGGAACAGTTCCGTCAGGCCGTTGGTGTTGGCGGTATACCCGTAGCAGAGGATCGCCTTGACCGTATTCTGCGCGCTGAGACCCGCGAAGTGCTGGGTTCGGTGTCATCCCGCGATATCCTCAGCTCGGACCGGGCCGCGTTGATGCTGCGCATTCGCAACAGCGCGATCGCCGAAGCGCGCGCGCTGGGTGTAAACGTAATTGACGTGCGTTTGAAGGCGACCGACCTGCCGCAAGCCAACCTCGAAGCCACCTTTGACCGGATGAAGGCCGAGCGGGAACGCGAAGCAACCGACGAACGTGCCCGAGGGAACGAAGCTGCGCAGCGCGTGCGCGCGCAGGCCGACCGGACCGTGGTCGAACTGGTTTCTGATGCACGTCGTGAAGCCGAGATCATTCGCGGTGAGGCAGACGCCGAGCGCAACTCGATCTTTGCTGAAGCATACGGCGCGGACCCGGAGTTCTTTGAATTCTACCGGTCGCTGTCGGCGTATGAACAGGCGCTGGGCGGTGGCAACAGCTCTATGGTGCTCAGCCCGGATTCCGAGTTCTTCAACTACCTGAAATCGCCCACAGGACAGGCGAACCGGTAATGGGATTTATCCTTCTGGCCTTTGGGCTGGTGCTGATTGTCGAGGGGCTGGCCTATGCGCTGGCCCCTTCGCTTGTCGAGCGGATGCTTGACGCATTGCGCGCCTTGCCGGATGCCGCCCGGCGTCTTGTGGGGCTGTTGTGCGTGGTCAGCGGACTTGTGCTTGTCTGGGGGGCGTATCAACTGGGCTACTGAGCCAGTGTTCTCACGTGCCGGTGATTTCCCCGCGATCCCGAGTTGCGGGACTGCATAAACTGACTACATTGTGTAAGAAGCAAGGTTGCCCATCCGGCGACCTGTCAGGACGTGTCGACAAGGAGTTCCCAAGTGCAGGCAAAAGCGCCCAGTGTATCCGTCAGGTTGGACGAAGTAAGTGTTGTTATGCGGCTGATTTGGCTGGCTTTTGCCGGTGCGCTGCTTGTTCTGGTGCAGACGGTTGCTGCGCAGGCGCGAGGCGAAAGCCTGGCACCTTTGGCACAGCAGATCAGTCCGGCGGTGGTCAATATCACCACCAGCACGCTGATCGAAGGTCAAACCGGACCGCAGGGGATCGTGCCCGAAGGCTCACCCTTCGAAGATTTTTTTCGCGAATTTCAGGATCGCAACGGCGACGATGAAAATCGTCCCAGGCGCAGCAATGCGCTGGGCTCGGGTTTTGTGATATCGGAAGACGGGTTCATCGTGACCAACAACCATGTTATCGCAGAAGCCGATGAAATCCTTGTGGAATTCTTTCCGGGGGATGGCCAGCCCAAGAAAGAGCTGCCCGCAAAAGTCATCGGGACTGACGAAAAGACGGATATCGCGTTGCTGAAGGTCGAAGCCACCGGCCCGCTGAAGTATGTGCAGTTCGGCGACAGCGACACCGCGCGCGTCGGCGACTGGGTGATTGCCATGGGCAACCCGCTGGGACAGGGGTTTTCGGTTTCCGCAGGGATCGTGTCAGCCCGTAACCGGGCACTATCAGGATCATATGATGACTACATCCAGACGGACGCCGCGATCAACCGCGGCAACTCGGGCGGGCCATTGTTCAACATGGACGGTCAGGTGATCGGCGTGAACACCGCCATTCTGTCGCCCAATGGCGGATCAATCGGAATTGGGTTTTCGATGGCGTCGAACGTTGTGATCAAGGTGGTCGATCAACTGCGTGAGTTTGGCGAAACGCGCCGCGGCTGGCTGGGCGTGCGCATTCAGGACGTGACCGAGGATATGGCCGAAGCGATCGGTCTGGAAAAACCGGGCGGTGCGCTGATCAGCGACGTTCCCGACGGCCCTGCCAAGGACGCCGGTCTGCTGGCCGGCGACGTCATCGTCAGCTTTGACGGTGTCGAAGTGGCCGATACGCGCGCGTTGGTGCGGCAGGTGGGTGAAACCACCGTCGGCAAATCGGTGCGCGTTGTTGTGCATCGTGACGGTGGAACCCAGACCGTTCTGGTCACGCTGGGCCGTCGCGAAGACGCAGAACGCGCCGAAGACGGCGAAGCCGAGGTCGAGGAAGCCCCAGCCGAAGAAAACACCGATATCCTGGGTCTGACTATTGCGCCATTGACCGACACAATGCGCGAGGACATGGGGCTGAGCGCGGAAGCTGAAGGTCTGGTTGTGTCCGAAGTTGACGAGGCCTCGGAAGCTTATGCCAAGGGCCTTAGGGCTGGGGACCTGATCACCGAGGCAGGCCAGCAAAAGGTGGAAAGCGTGGAAGATCTTGAGGCGCGCATGGAAGAAGCACGCGAGGCCGGGCGCAAATCGCTGCTCTTGCTGGTGCGTCGGGGCGGGGATCCTCGTTTCGTCGCTCTGAGCCTTGAAGAATAAGCGCAACGGCTCGCCGACACGGCGCTGCAACGTATCGGACACAGATCAAGGGCCCCGCAGCGGGCCCTTTTTCTTTGAAAACCGGCGCAGCTACAGCCGCTTGATGATCGCAGGTGCACAAAAGGAATGAGCCATACGCGTTTGGGCGTATGGCTCAGATACAGGGAGAGGTCTTGGACAGATATCGGGGATGATTTTCCGACCTCCTACAGTAACACGTTGACCGTAGATCACGATTCGCAGGGCGTATGTGAACAAGTTCACAGGACAGTCAGATTAGATCGGAATCCGCAAGTTCGCGCAGCGCTTCGAAATCCTGAATAAGCAGGCCGCCACGGGACGCCTCGACCACATTGTCGCGTTTCCAGGTCGAAATGGTCTTGGACACCGCCTCACGCGTGGCGCCGACAAATTCGGCCAATTCGCTTTGGGACAGCGTGATCCGTTCGGTCGGGTTGTCCTGAAGGTTTGACAGGTGCAGCAGCCAGCGAGCCAGGCGAATCGGCATCGGCAGAAAGACCTGCTCGTTCAATTGCGATCCCATCCAGCGCATCCGCAGACCGGCCAGACGCACCATATCAACAGCCAGATCCGGATGCTGACGTATTTGTTTCATCACATCACTGCGCCGAACGCGCAGAACGCGGGACGGCTCGGCCGCGGCAATTGTAGCTGTGCGCGGTCCGCTGTCGAACAATGCAATCTCACCGAACACTTCGCCCGGACGCATCAGCGTCAGCGTCAGTTTGCGCCCGCTCATGGCCAGAAACGAGACCTCGAGCGTTCCCGAGATTATGGCGTAAAGCGCATCGCCCTCGTCACCCTGTTCGAACAGGGTTTCGTTTTTTTCCAAAGATATTTCGGAAGCCAGCGCCGAGAGCATCTCGCGCAGTCCCTCCGATGCGTCGGACAGAAAGCCGCTATTGGGAAAGGCCGTCATTCGGGCAGACAACTCCGAAAGTTATTGATGAGTGGTACTTCAACTTTTCATAGCTTGATCGCCAAGCCAAGAGTTTTGTCGACGCTCGCGGCGTCGGGCGTTTGTGCGCGGCAAAGGCCAAACCCAGCCGGGTCGTGCGTATTACTGGCGATCAGGATCATCCATATAGGTTTGCAGAACACTGAACTGGAACATCAGAAACGCCATCAGCGCAATGGGAAAACCAAAGGTTTCGATCTTTACCCAAAGATCCGTCGACAATGTTCGCCAAACCAGTTCATTGGCCAGGGCGAGCACAGCAAAAAACGCGCACAGCCGCCGGGTGAGGATCATCCAGCCTTCGTGGCGCATTGGCAGCATCTCGTCCAAAACATAGGCGAGATAGGATTTCCCCTGCAAAAGCCCGATGCCCAGTATCGCCGAGAACACGCCGTAAACCAGGGTGGTTTTCATTTTGAAAAAGCGTTCATCGTTGAACCATGCGGTCAGCCCGCCGAAGAAAATGACCATGATGGCGGTGAATATTTGCAACTTGCTGAGTTTGCCGGTCAGAAACCAAAGAATACCCATGGCCGCCAGCATTAGCGGCACAAAGATGATCGTTGCGACGATGAACCCGGAATATTCAACGCCACCAATCGTGAAACTGTCGTCGCGCAGCCGCAGGTAGATGAGGAAAAAGGCCAGAGGCGGCCCCAGTTCCAGCACTTGTTTCAAAAACGGATTGATGTCTTTTTTGCCTGTCATCGGTTTTTCCTGAAGCTTACCCGCCCATTTCAACTATTACTGCGCCAAGTGCAATCAATGCCATCAGGGCGATGCGTCTTGGACCAACGGTTTCTTTCAGAACCAGCCAGCCAATCAGAGCCGCAAACACGGTCGAGGTTTCGCGCAGAACCGCAGCTTCACCAACCTTGTCCAGCCGGGTGGCAAGCATGATGGCACCAAAGGACATGGGGGCGATGATGCCGCCGGCAAGTCCACGCAGCGCCAGCGGACCAATAGCGGGTCTTTGAACCATGGCGCGCCATCTGAGCAAAGCATAGATCGGCATCGCGACACCGTCGATCATGAAGAACCATGCCAGAAAGGTGAACGGGTCGGCAGTGGCGCGAATTCCGTAGGCGTCATAGGTGGTGTAGAGCGCCACGAACAGCCCGGTCGCCACCGCAAGACACAGCGCCAGTCCCAGTGTTTCGCGATTGGTTTCAAGAAAGCGAAAATTATAGGCCGCCAGTCCGAAAATTCCCGCCAGCAGAACCGCAACGCCTGACCATTGTGTGGCGGAAAAGGTTTCGCCAAACAAAAGATAAGCACCGATGACGGTGAACAACGGCCCGGTGCCGCGCACAACCGGGTAGACCACCGTATAGGACCCTTTGGTATAGGCCATCGCCTGCAGGATTTTGTAAATGGTGTGGATCACCCATACGATGGCAAATATCGGCCACATGTAAGGTTCGGGCCAAGGTACCACAAACAGGGCAAACGGCACCGCCATTAGGCCATAACAAGCATCCATTGCACCACGCGACAACCACGGATCATGGCGCCCTTTTTGCAGCGCGCCGAACACGGCATGCAGGAAAGCGGCGGACAAGGCCAGACCAAGCGCCAGCCGGTGACCCGCGTCGGTTCCTTCAAGTGAGATAAGCCAGTCGCTCAAATCGCAGAACTTTTGCTGAATGGGGAGGCTGGGGGTTTTCCACCCCCAGACCCCCGGAGGATATTTTTGGCCAGATGAAGCCTGGGATCAGGTCTGATCAAGGCCGGTCAGGGCGGCGGCGAATTCTTCGGGGTCGAACGGAGCCAGGTCATCAATCTGTTCTCCGACGCCAATGGCGTGGATCGGCAGTCCGAACTTGTCGGCCAGGGCCACCAGCACGCCACCTTTGGCCGTCCCGTCCAGTTTGGTCATCACCAGGCCGGAAACGTCTGCAAGTTTGCGAAACGTCTCCACCTGGCTGAGCGCGTTCTGGCCGGTGGTTGCGTCCAGCACCAGCAATGTGTTGTGCGGCGCCGTTTCGTCCTTTTTGCGGATCACGCGGACGATCTTGGCCAGTTCCTCCATCAGGTCGGTCCGGTTTTGAAGACGACCTGCGGTGTCGATCATCAGCAGATCGGCACCGTCCTGCTGTGCCTGTGTCAACGCGTCAAAGGCCAGACTGGCGGGGTCGGAGCCTTCCGGCGCCGTCAGAACCGGCACCCCGGCGCGGTCGCCCCAGACCTGCAGCTGTTCAACGGCGGCTGCGCGGAATGTATCACCTGCGGCGATGACAACCTTTTTGCCTGCCGCCTTGAACTGACTGGCCAGTTTCCCGATTGTCGTTGTTTTGCCCGACCCGTTGACCCCAACCACCAGAACCACCTGAGGGCGTTTGGCATAGACCGGCAAAGGGCGCGCCACCGGTTCCATCACCCGGGCGATTTCCTGCGCCAGCAGTTCCTTGATTTCGCGGGTGGAGAGTTTGCGGCCAAAGCGTCCTTCGGCCATGTTGGCGGCGACGCGCAAAGCGGTGTCGACCCCCATGTCAGAGGCGATCAACAGCTCTTCGAGTTGTTCGAGCATGTCGTCATCCAGCGTGCGGCGCAGTTCGTTTCGATCTTTGCCGCGCGCAAACAGCCGACCCAGAAGGTCCTTTTTTTCCGGTGCGTGTGGCGGATTTTCCGGGGTTTGTTCAGATGCGGACGATGTCAAAGGATCGGCGGTCACAGGGTCAACAGCGGGAGCCGTTTGTGCAACTGTCGGTTCAGGTGCGGCGCGATCCGACGCCGGGGTCATCTCGCCACCATCTTCGACGATGGCATCAAGCCCCTGGTCGAGCCGGGATGAGGATTTGAAAAGCCGATCCTTCAGCTTTGAGAAAAACGCCATTTTGGGTCTCCGCACGTGTTCCCCCCACCTAATGCGGAATTGCGGCAGTTGCAAAGGGGGCACAAGGCAGACCGGGCATCTTGTCCGGGAATGCGGGTCAGCGCGAAAGGTTGAATGGCGCGCAGTGGCGGCATCTGACACAATGCCGACATGGTCAGACGCGCGATGATTCTCTGTTCGGTTCTGGGGCAGGCTGCCTTTGCGCAGTCGCCGTTGTCAGGGACTGAATTTGACGCCTACACGCAGGGCAAAACGCTGTTTTACGGGTTTGAAGGTCAGATTTACGGGGTCGAGCGGTACTTGCCGAACCGCCGCGTGATCTGGTCTTTTCTGGATGGCAATTGCAAAGAAGGGCTTTGGTATCAGAACGAAGATCAGATCTGTTTCATTTATGAAGACAGGCTGGACCCGCAATGCTGGGAATTCACCCGATCCGGCGGTGGCCTGATCGCGCGTTTCGAAGGCGACCCGCAAGCGACCGAGCTGTATGAAGCCGAAGATCTGGGAGAGGAGATGGTCTGTTACGGGCCTGATGTTGGGGTTTGATCACGCGACCCGCAAATCGCCGTACCCGATCATGACGTGGAGCCGGAATGCCGGGCGTTCCGTTAGTGCCTGATAATTAAGTGCCTGATAATATCGCTTGAGATTGGGCCGTGATTCATGCGTTATTTCAATGTCTGCACGTTCTAAGATGTCTTGCCCCCCAAGATGGTAAGCGCGGTTCAGAACAGCGACCCCTGATCCGGCGCGTCGGGTCGTGTCTTTTTAGCGGCTGTCTTTGCCGCGCTGTTGGTGCTCAGCCGACCATCGGCGAACTCGATTTCAAGAACCGGCTGAGCCGTTGCCTGTGCTTTTGTGGTGATCACAGCGCCTTCGGCGCGTACAACCGCATAGCCTCGATCCAGCGTTGCCTTATAGCTGAGCGTTTCGCGCAGCCGGTCTGTGGCATCCAGTTGCTGACGCAAACGATCCAGCCGGGTGTTTTGGGCTGCGTTCAAACGCTCGGCCAGCCGCGCGGTGGCCTGGCGCTGTTGGTCGATCTCGCGTCGAATGGGGCGCAAGGACAGGCGTGAGGACAGGTTGCGCAGGCTTTCCTGCCGGGATGAGACCACACTGCGCAAAGTCGAAGGACGTAGATGGGCGGACAATTCGACCAGTTGCAGGCGGCGGTTTTGCACGCCTCGGTTCAAGGCCGGGGACAGGCGTTCTGCAATCAGATCAATATGTTGTCGGGGGGTATTCAACAAGCTGTCCGGGCGTGGCAAGGCGCGTGAGATATCGCGTAGACGCTGGGCACGGCGCTGGACCGCATCGCTGGCCGCACGAGACAGGCGCGCGCCTTGCTCGTTGGTCCAGGCCAGCAACTCCATGCGCACGGGTACGGCCAGTTCGGCGGCGGCGGTTGGGGTGGGTGCGCGGCGGTCCGAGACGAAATCGATCAGCGTTGTGTCCGTCTCGTGACCCACTGCAGAGATCAGCGGAATATCTGAAGCCGCCGCCGCACGAGCGACGTTTTCTTCGTTAAAGCCCCAGAGATCCTCAATCGAGCCGCCGCCGCGCGCCACAATGATCAGGTCGGGCCGTGGCAAGGCACCGCCGGGCGTCAGCGCATTGAACCCGGTGATGGCCCGTGTGACTTCGGCGGCGCTGTTTGCGCCCTGCACCGCAACTGGCCAGATCAGGACCTTGCGCGGAAACCGATCCCGCAATCGATGCAATATGTCCCGGATCACAGCACCGGATGGCGAGGTCACAACGCCAATGATACGCGGCAGATACGGTAATGGTTTCTTGCGCTCGGGCGCAAACAGACCTTCTGCCTCTAACTGTTTTTTGCGTTTCTCCAGCAACGCCATCAGCGCGCCCTGACCGGCGACGGCGACCTCGTCCACATTCATGTTGTATTTGGATTGTGCCCCAAACGCTGTCAGGCGACCGGTGACGACCACCTCAAGCCCTTCTTCGGGCACAACGGACAGACCGGCAATCTGACCTTTCCATGTGGTGCAGGCCAGAACGTTCCTGTCGTCCTTGATGTCATAATACAAATGGCCAGAGCGCGCCTTGAACACGCGGCCGACCTCTCCACGGACACGGATTCGGCCAAATGTCCCTTCCAGCGTACGTTTCACTTCACCCGAGATGTCCGAGACGGTGTATTCGGGGGTGTTTTGACCGGGAATGGGGTCGTCAAGCAGATCGGACATTGCAGCGCCTTGTGTCAAATGCTTGCCCAGCTTAGAACGCCCCGCAAGCAAGGCCAAGCAGATCGGAGTGCAGTTATGAATATCCTTGTTCTCGGCAGTGGAGGGCGCGAACACAGCCTGGCCTGGGCGGTGATGCAAAACCCCAAATGCGACCGCCTGATCGTGGCGCCCGGCAATGCAGGGATTGCGCAGATTGCGGAGTGCGCGGCGCTCGATATCGAAAACGGGGGTGCGGTCGTCAGCTTTGCCGAAGCAAACGCGATTGATTTCGTGATTGTCGGTCCCGAAGCACCTTTGGCTGCTGGTGTAGCCGATCGTCTGCGCGAGGCGGGGGTGCTGGTATTCGGGCCGTCTGCCGAAGCGGCAAAACTGGAAGCGTCGAAAAGTTTCACAAAAGAAATCTGCGATGCGTCCGGGGCGCCCACGGCAGCATATGCGCGGTTTATCACTGCCGATCCCGCCAAGGCGTATGTCCGCGAACACGGCGCACCCATCGTGGTCAAAGCCGATGGTCTGGCAGCGGGCAAGGGCGTGATTGTGGCGATGGACGAAGGCACCGCGCTGGCCGCCATCGACGACATGTTCGGCGGCGCATTTGGAGGTGCGGGCGCGGAAGTGGTCATCGAAGAATTCATGGATGGTGAAGAGGCGTCTTTGTTTGTGCTATGTGACGGCGAAGATATTCTGTCGATTGGTACCGCTCAGGACCATAAGCGCGTGGGTGAAGGCGATACCGGTCTGAATACCGGTGGCATGGGCGCCTATTCGCCTGCACCGATTCTGACCGCCGAGGTCGAA
>JBCCIK010000013.1:0-47455 GCA_039028255.1 Pseudomonadota bacterium
GGTCAGCTGGCATGCTCTCAATTTCTTGCGCACTTGCCCAGCACATCCATTGCCTGAATGCAGCAGAGTACTTCTTGACTGTTGTTCATGCGCAATCAGGCGATACCGCAAATACATCGCGCGTTCGGCCGCGTCCCCGGCCCGGTCGGCGTGATCCAGAGGCGGCAGCCATTCCCGCGCCAGTGGCGCGCGCAATCTTTGCACCCGGCCACCTTCCTGATCGATGGTAATCGGGCAGTTCCGACCCACGGATTCGCGAAAGTCGTCACACAGAGCGCGCACCTGATCGGCGCTTTCGATGTTGCGGGCAAACAGAATGAACCCAAACGGGTTCATCTGGCGAAACAGAGCCCTTTCATCGTCTGTCAGGCGTAAACCTTCGGCGTCCGTGATCGTTGCGCCGAACCTCACCGAATGGCCACCGGAATACAATCGGCCCCCTGCGCGACCAAAGCCGCACAGAATTGCCGCGACTCGCTCAGATCCTCAAAGCCGAGAACACGCAACCGGTAAAATGTGCGACCCCCGCTTGAAGTTTTTTGTATAACGCGCTGTTTCCCAGACATATATTCTGAAAACTGACCGTTCAGACGCATCCACTCGGCCTGTGCCACTTCGGCGCTTTCAAACGCACCAAGTTGCGCAAGGCGTGTCCCTTTGCTGAGCGTGTCTGGATCCACATCCAGCCCTGCTGCGGCCTGCACAGCGGCGCTGATGGCAGCTTCGGACCCGGCGTTGTTCAAGGTGCTGCGGGCGGCACGCGCCGGCCGCGTATGAGGCCGCAGCGATCTGCGCACACCGGGCAGAGCCGCCAGTTTCGGATCGGGCAGAGATGCGGCCAGATCCGCGGGATCAATGGCAGGCTCCTCCTCGGGGACGGCCAATGCCGCAACCTCAACGCCCTGTTTTGCGCTCTGGTCGGTTTTCGCAGCTTCACCGGCGAGTTCTGCAACCAGAGCATCCACCGCATTTTGCCGCAATGCAGCAGCTTCCTGGTTTGAAATCGGTTCTTCCACCACATGCACGGCCTGTGTCGGTTTCAGGGCGCCGGCGGGCAGATCCTCGTCCGTCAGCGAAACCGGGCGCGGTGCCAGAATCAGTCGATCCGCAGGGGCGGCGGCCGTGCCTTCGGCGGCGACAGCATTGACCGCAAGGCCCTGATGATCGGCAGGCGTGCCGCCCGGATTGTCCGGCTGAATGCGCATCGGCCCTTCGGCTGCCCGCACCACCGGAACGCCGCTGACATCGCGCATGACCAGCTTGTACCCCCAGATGGCAACACCTGCGACCAGCGCCAGCGAGGCAACGGCCCCCAGAATATTGAC
This sequence comes from Pseudomonadota bacterium, assembly GCA_039028255.1. Lineage (GTDB taxonomy): Bacteria > Pseudomonadota > Alphaproteobacteria > Rhodobacterales > Rhodobacteraceae > Ruegeria. The sequence continues at coordinate 1,326 of JBCCIK010000013.1, forward strand.
CGCCCGGCCCAGGCCATGCGCGCCGTGCGGTGCGTCCTGTTGCTGATAGGTGTCAGGGTGCTCATACCCGGCTTCGGGGTATGCCTGATCGGTGTAATGCATTTGATCGGGGCGCTGTTGCCCCGGCAAATCGTAACTCGCCATGTCCGCCTCACTGCCCGTTTAGCACCGAAGAAAAGGTGCGCGGGTCATTTCTTGCCTACCTCAGACCGGCGGTTCGGGCGGTGTTTTTCACCGCATCTCCTGCGCCGGGGTAACGCCAAGAATACCCAAGCCTGCTGAAATCACAACAGAAACAGCCCGCGCCAGTGCGATTTTTGACTGGCTTGTGGCAACATCGCCATCCTGGACAAAGCGCAACTGCGTTTCTTCATTGCCCTTGTTCCAAAGCGCATGAAAATCCCCAGCGAGTTCATACAGATAAAAGGCCACACGGTGCGGTTCATTGGTGCGCGCCGCAATCTCGACCAGACGCGGCCATTCGGCCAGCTTCTTGGCCACCGTCAGTTCCGACGCGTGATCATTCCGGCTCAGATCGGCACCGGCAAGGGTCGCGTCATCGGCGGCAATTCCAGCCTCGGCAGCGCGACGCAGCACACTCATGACACGGGCATGGGCGTATTGCACATAAAACACCGGGTTCTCGCGGCTTTGTTCCAGCACCTTGTCAAAATCGAAATCCAGCGGCGCGTCGTTCTTGCGCGTCAGCATCACAAAACGGGTCACATCAGGGCCAACCTGATCGACCACATCGCGTAGGGTGACAAAGTTCCCTGCCCGCTTGGACATTTTGAACGGCTCGCCATTCTTCCACAGCTTCACAAGCTGGGTCAGCTTGATATCCAGTGACACCGCCCCGTCCGACAAGGCCGATACAGCCGCCTTCATCCGTTTCACATACCCGCCGTGATCCGCACCCAGAACGTCGATCAGCGCGTCAAAACCACGGTTCACCTTGTCATAGTGATACGCGATGTCGGGCGCGAAATAGGTCCAGCTGCCATCGGATTTCTTAATCGGCCGGTCGACATCATCGCCATGTTCCGTCGACTTGAACAAGGTTTGTTGACGCGGTTCCCAATCTTCGGGTTTTTTGCCCTTGGGCGGTTCCAGCACACCTTCGTAGATCAGGCCCTTGCGGGTCAAAGTCTCCAGCGCGGCCTCGATCCGTCCGGTGCCGTACAGCGATTTTTCGGAAAAGAATACATCCATCTCAACGCCCAGCGCCTTCAGATCGGCGCGGATCAGATCCATCATCGCGTTGGTGGCGAAGTTGCGCAGGTCTTGCAGCCAGACGCTTTCCGGCTTGTCGATCAGGCTGTCGCCGAATTTGTCTTTCAGCGCCTCACCGATGGGAATCAGATAATCGCCGGGATACAGCCCCTCGGCGATTTCCGGGCTCAGCCCGTTGGCCTCGCGGTACCGTTCATAGGCCGACCGGGCCAGCACATCCACCTGCGCGCCACCATCGTTGATGTAGTATTCACGCGTTACATCGTGGCCCGAATACGCCAGCAGGCTGGCCAAAGCGTCGCCAAACACCGCACCGCGCGTATGGCCCACATGCAGTGGGCCGGTCGGATTGGCCGAGACATATTCCACGTTCACCTTTTGCCCGTGCCCCATGCCGGAGCGGCCAAAATCTGTGCCGTTTTCAAGCACCGCCACCACAACACCCTGCCACACCGCAGGCGCGACTCGCAGGTTCAGAAACCCCGGCCCTGCAACCTCGGCCCGTGTGATCCGGTCATCCGCTGCCAGCTTTCCGGCCAGTACATCGGCGATGTCGCGGGGCTTCATCCCGGCGGGTTTTGCCAGCACCATCGCCGCGTTGGTCGCCATATCGCCATGCGCCGCATCCCGTGGCGGTTCCACCGCCACGTTGTCAAAATTCAGCCCCTCGGGCAGCGTGCCTTCGGACTGCATCTGCGCCAGCGCGTCCAGTACCAGAGCGCGAATCTGGGAAAACAGGTTCATTTCGGATGTCCTTTTGCTTGCCGCGCGGTTTAACACGGGAAACGCCAAGGTCAATGCGGGCCGCAAGTTTGGGCTTGGATTGACAGCAAAGACGGTTACCTTCCGAAACGTGATACCTGCCGGAGCCACCATCATGCGTCTTGTCCTGTCCATTATCTTGCTGCTGACATCTTATGTACCGGTCTGGGCGGACATGCCTGTTCCGCAAGGACATGTGCTGGTGACCCTGGGCGGTGGCGTGACCGAAACCAATCTGCCACCGCGCGGTGACAGTGACGGCGGATTGCTGGGCTATCTGGATATCCAGCACAGCGGGGCTGCCGGATTTGACGCCGCAATGCTGAACGCAATGGAACAGGTCGAGATCACAATCGCTTATGGGCCCGAGGACAATCAGCGCGACATCACATTTTCCGGGCCGCTGCTGGCCCAGGTCATGGACATGGCCGGTGCCACAGGTAAAACCGCCAGCCCCATGGCGCTGGACGGCTACCAATCCGACATTCCCTGGGACAGTATTGCCGAACACCAGCCCATCCTGGCCACACATGCCGATGGTACCCCGATGGGAATTGGCGGATATGGCCCGACGATGATCGTGTTTCCGCCAACCGATGACACCGATCTTGCGCAGGAACAGGCCGGGCAACAGGTCTGGGCGATCGCCTACATCGCTGTCGAGTAATCAGCGCCCGGTCAGTCTTGCATGATCCTGCAAGGCAAACCGATCGGTCATGCCAGCGATATAGTCCGACACAATTCGCGCCAACCCGGTGTCATCCGCCGTTGCATCAATATCGGCGTGCCACCGTACGGGCATTTGCATCGGGTCACTCAGGTAAATCGGAAAAAGATCCTCGACCACTTTGCCGACCTGCGCCCGCACCGCCATCACAGACGGGGCCCGGTACATCCGCGCAAACAGGAATGTGCGAATGTCCCTGAGTTGAGCCCACAACGCGTCGGAAAACCGGATGACCGGATAGCCCAGATGCCGGATATCCTCGACACGGCCGGCGCCGGACGCAGTGATCAAGGCTTGCGACGTTTCGATGACATCCGTGACCATCACACCAAACACGCGCCGCAGCGCCTCGTGCCTGCGGCGATAAGGATCGAGACCGGGATACTTGCTGTCCACTTCGCCGTAACAGCATCCAACAATCGGCAATTGCCGGATTTCGTCGTCGGAAAACAGACCCGCCCGCAACCCGTCCAGCAGATCGTGGTTGTTGTAGGCAATATCGTCAGACAAGGCTGCAACCTGGGCTTCGGCGCTGGCATGTGTGCTCAGTTCAAGATCAAAGGTGTCATTGCATTCCGCCAGCGCCCAGGGCAGATGCCCCACCACTGGGCCGTTGTGTTTCGCAATGCCTTCCAGACACTCCCAGGTCAGATTACAGCCGTCAAATTCGGCATAATGGCGTTCCAGTCGGGTGACAATGCGAATGGCCTGCGCATTGTGATCAAAGCCGCCATAGGGCGTCATCAGGGCATGCAACGCATCCTCGCCCGTGTGACCAAACGGCGTGTGCCCCAGGTCATGCGCCAATGCCACTGCTTCGGTCAGTTCGGTATTCAGACCAAGCGCGCCCGCAATTGTGCGCGCCACCTGGGCCACTTCAATGGAGTGCGTCAGACGGGTGCGATAGCTGTCGCCCTCATGCTCGACAAACACTTGCGTCTTGTGCTTGAGGCGCCGAAAGGCGCTGGCGTGAATGATCCTGTCCCTGTCACGCTGAAAACATGACCGGAAATTGCTTTCCTCCTCGGCCACCAACCGCCCCCGTGCACGGTTCGGATCCGAAGCAAAACCTGCTCTGTCCAAAGGTCTTGTCCTTGTCGCCTGTCTTTGGATTTTCTATATGGTAGGGTGGGAAAGAAATAAACCTCTGGAGACTGGCATGAACCTGCCCCCAACAGTGACAGAACGCGCCTTTGACCGGCTTGCCGAAATCGGTGCGGCGGATCAGGGTCAGGCCCTGCGCGTCGCAGTCGAAGGCGGCGGATGTTCCGGATTTCAATACGAAATCGCGCTGGATCAGCCAAAAGAGGATGATCTTGTTCTCGAAGGCAAAGGCGAGAAAGTCATCGTTGATTCGATTTCTCTGCCGTTTCTTGAGAATGCGGTCATAGATTTCACGCAAGAACTGATCGGCGCGCGCTTTGTGATCGAAAACCCCAATGCAACCTCTTCCTGCGGCTGCGGTACGTCCTTTTCGATGTGATCGCCGGTGGGGGCTAGCCCCCACACCCCCAGGATATTTTTAGCCAGATGAAGCAGGGATCCGCTCTCCGACCCCTCGGTCAGAGAGCTTCACCTGGCGCGGTCATCGGCGTCCCCGCCTGTACCGCCGGATCAGGCTCGGCGGAAATGGTTAAGGATCCGTTGCTTCATCTGGCCGTAAATATCCCGGAGCGCGAGGCAGAGCCTCGCAACCGCACTGGCCGCCTTGCCGTTGGGCCCGATCTGGGCGATAGGTTGCCACACGAGTTTGGAGGATCGCGCATGAAAATCGCCACGTTCAACATAAACGGCATCAAGGCGCGGGCCGAGGCTTTGCCGCGATGGATAGATGACGCCAAGCCCGACGTGGTCCTGTTGCAAGAAATCAAATCTGTTGACGAGAATTTCCCGCGCGAACTTTTCGAGGATCGTGGCTACAACGTCGAAACCCACGGGCAGAAGAGCTTTAACGGCGTCGCGATCCTGTCCAAGCTGCCTCTTGAGAACGTAACACGCGGGCTTCCCGGTGATGACAGCGACGAACAGGCCCGCTGGATCGAAGCAACCGTTACCGGCCGGCAGGCGTTGCGTATTTGCGGTCTGTACCTTCCCAACGGAAACCCTGTGCCCGGTCCGAAATACGATTACAAGCTTGCGTGGATGGACCGGCTTTACGACCGGGCCCGCGAATTGCTGGCAGGGGAAGAACCCGCGTTGATGGCCGGTGACTACAACATCATTCCTCAGGCCGAGGATGCCACGCGTCCGGATGACTGGCGCGAAGATGCCCTGTTCCGCCCGGCAAGCAGGGCGGCCTACCGCAGAATAGTGAATCTGGGTTTTACCGAAGCGTTTCGCACGTGTACCCGAGGGCCCGGGCATTACTCATTCTGGGACTATCAGGCCGGTGCGTGGAACAGGAATGACGGTATACGCATCGATCATTTTCTGCTGACACCGCAAGCCGCTGATCTGTTGCGCGAGTGTCGGATAGATTCCGAGGTTCGCGGTCATGAAAAGCCGTCGGATCATGTGCCGGTCTGGGTGGATCTGAACCTCTGAGCCATCAGACCGTCGGATCATATCCGTAAATCCAGTCATACTTGTCGACCAAGCGCGGTCCGATCACTGTCAGGGCCATCTGCGCAGCCAGCCGCATCGGCCCCCTGAGGTGAAAATTGCGCGCATTGGCGTTGGCTGTGGCGACCACCTTGCGGGCTCTTGGTCGCCGGATACGTTCATACGCTGCCAAAGCCGCCGCAACACCGGGTTGCGCGTCGAAGGATCGTCCCAGCATCCAGGCGTCTTCCAGCGCCAGGCACGCACCTTGGGCCATAAAGGGCAACGTCGGATGCGCGGCATCACCAAGCAGCGCCAGCCGTCCGTTTTGCCACGTCTCCGCCACCGGGCGCAGGAACAGCGCCCAGATGTTGGGATGTCGGACCTGTCGAATGATATCTCCTACCGCGCCTCCGAAGTCGGCGAATCGTGCTTGCAGATCCTCTGGATCGCCTGCTTGCATCCATCCTTCTTCACGCCAGTCCGAGCGTTCTTCGACCGCGACCACATTCATCAGCCGGTGGTCGCGCAGCGGATAGGTCACCACATGTCGCCCGGGGGCCATGGTCAGCACCGCTTTGGATATCTGTTGCCCATGCGCCCATGGCAACGTTGCCCGCCAGGCAACCTGATGGGAAAACTGCGGTTCGTCCGGCCCGTTCAGAACCGGGCGAAGACTGCTGCGGCCGCCGTCCGCGCCTATCACGCAATCTGCCGACAGGCGCTCGTCAGTGTTCAGGGCGACTTCTACTTGATCCGACTGCAAGCTCGCCTGCGACACCCGGGTTGCCAGACGCAGCTCAACGCCCGCCCGTTGCGCTGCCATGTGCAGCAGATCCACAAGGTCTGCGCGATGGAAATAGTATGTCGGTCCCGCCCGGGGGGCTGGGATTTCGCTGATCAGGCGACCTTTTCGATAATCGCGCAAGATCGTTCCGCTGGATTTCAGACCGGATGCCGGGCCATCCTCCAAAACGCCCAACGCCCGCAGAACGGTCATCCCGTTGGCACTGATCTGCAAACCTGCTCCGATCTCGGTCAGCTCGGGCGCCTGCTCCACAAGCGTGACCCGGGCACCTTTGCGTCGCAGAATCAGGGCAGCCGCCAGCCCTCCGATCCCGGCGCCCGCAATTACAAAGTTCAGACCATCGATGTTCATGATATTGGCTTAAACCAAAAACGCCGGAGCAACAGGCCCCGGCGTTTGAGTTTTTGCAATTATCCGGCGATCAATCGTCGCGGTGGACCTTTTCACGCCGTTCATGACGTTCCTGCGCTTCAAGCGTCATGGTCGCGATCGGGCGCGCATCCAGACGTTTCAACGAGATCGGATCGCCTGTCATTTCGCAATACCCGTATTCGCCTTCGTCGATCCGGCGCAAGGCCGAGTCGATCTTGGCAACCAGCTTGCGCTGGCGGTCACGGGTGCGCAATTCCAGCGCACGGTCGGTTTCCTCGCTTGCCCGGTCTGCAACATCCGGGATGTTGCGTGTGTTGTCTTGCAGTCCCTCGATTGTATCGCGGCTGCCCGCCAGCAATTCGTTTTTCCAATCCAGCAGCTTGCGGCGGAAATACTCAAGCTGACGATCATTCATGAAAGGTTCATCTTCAGCCGGGCGGTAGTCTTCCGGCAGAAAAACTTCCTGCTTCATATTTGCTCCCTCGGTATGGCCTGAAACGTCGGTCGCGGTAGTTTCACCTGACATTTGGCACCCCCTTCTGCGCAGCGTTTATCCGACGGGCGCGGGAATGTCACTACACAAACGTAGGACTAACGCGCCGCAATCCGGGCTTGTATAAATTTGAGACAACCCACAACAAAACCATGTTTTTTTGCCACAATCGGCCCTTCCCGAACCTTGGGCCTACAACCTGGACGTCATCAGACCAAAAACGAATCAAGAAAAACGCGGTAATCCTGTTATGAGAGTCCAAAATCGCGACGCAGCGCTGTGCTTGTAAATCCGGGTGTCGCTCTGTAACCCCGGCAGCACAGTTTGTGCGCAACCACACGAGGGGCCAATGACCGCACGTTTCCAAGGCACAGCCGAATACGTCGCCACCGACGACCTGACCATCGCCGTCAACGCAGCGGTGACGCTGGAGCGCCCGCTGCTGGTCAAAGGTGAACCGGGCACCGGAAAAACCGAACTGGCCAGACAGGTCGCCGGTGCGCTTGGGCTTTCGATGATCGAATGGAATGTCAAATCAACCACGCGCGCGCAACAGGGCCTGTATGAATACGATGCGGTCAGCCGTTTGCGGGACAGCCAACTGGGTGAAGAGCGCGTGCATGACGTGTCCAACTACATCCGCAAAGGCAAGCTGTGGCAGGCGTTTGAGGCAGACCAAAAGGTCGTGTTGCTGATTGACGAGATCGACAAGGCCGATATCGAGTTTCCAAATGATCTGCTACAGGAACTCGATAAGATGGAGTTTCATGTCTACGAAACCTCCCAGACCATCCGCGCCCGCCACCGGCCCATCGTGATCATCACGTCCAACAACGAAAAAGAACTGCCCGACGCGTTCCTGCGCCGTTGTTTTTTTCATTACATTCGGTTTCCGGACGAACCGACCATGCGCCGGATTGTCGACGTGCATCACCCGGGCATCAAGGATGCGCTGCTGACCACTGCCCTGACCCAATTCTACGAAATACGCGAAACAAAGGGTCTGAAGAAAAAGCCGTCCACGTCCGAAGTTCTGGACTGGCTGAAACTGCTGCTGGCCGAAGATCTTACTGCTGAGGATCTCAAGCGCGATGGCGCAAATGCGTTGCCCAGACTGCACGGCGCGTTGCTGAAAAACGAACAGGATGTGCATTTGTTCGAACGCCTGGCCTTTATGGCACGCAGTAAGCGCTGAAAACCGCCCGCTGGCCACAGCCGGGGGCAGTCGTGGCTTGCCTTGATCCCTATCAGGTGTCAGCATCCTTGCAACACCGGCTGACGCGCAGCCGGGCCTATAAACCAGACAGGCCGGGACAACCGCTTTGCCAGAGAATGTACACATCCGCCCGCTGCGCCCAGAAGACCGTTCGCAATGGGCCGGGCTGTGGCATGACTATCTGGCGTTTTACGAAACAAGCCTGCCTGACGAGATTTATGAAACAACCTTTGCCCGGCTGTTGGGCGATGACCCTCAGGATTACTCTTGTCTGGTGGCGGAACTGGATGCGCGACTTGTTGGTTTGACGCATTACGTATTTCACCGTCATGCATGGAAGGTGGAGCAGGTGTGTTATCTTCAGGATCTTTATGCGTTGCCCGACATGCGAGGCAAAGGGATCGGTCGTGCACTGATCCAGGCCGTGTACGACGCGTCCGATCAGGCGGGCGCACCCTCGGTCTACTGGACGACGCAAGAGTTCAATCATACCGCGCGGCAGTTGTATGATCGCATCGGCACCCTGACACCCTTTATCAAGTATCAGCGCCCATGATGAGATGGTGCGCCCTTGTGATGGCATTGTGCCTGTCGGCCTGTGCCACGGTCGAAACAACCGAGCTTCCAACGCGAGTGCAGGTTGTCGAAGCAAGCCTGCCGCCAACAAAAACATTCACCTCTGCGCGCCCGACCCCACCAGCCCGGTCGAACCGCAACATAGCCTCGGATTTTGTGGAGTTGCATTTCGCACTGGAAAGCGGCGCCGCCCTGCCCGTCTTTACCCGGTTCGAACAGCCGGTCACGTTGCGCCTGACCGGAACACCGACCACCAGCATGCAACTGGACCTGACGCGCCTGCTGGAACGTCTCCGGCGCGAAGCCGGGATCGATATTCGTCAGATCAAGGACGGTCAGGCCAATATCACCATCGAAGCCGTCAGCCAGCAGGATATCCACCGAATTCTACCCAATGCAGCCTGTTTTGTCGTACCGAACGCCTCCAGCCTTGAAGAATACCGCCGCGACAGGCGCAAGGCCAAAAGCAGCTGGACCGAGTTGCGCAGGCGCGAGCGACTGGGGATTTTCATACCTTATGACGTAAGCCCGCAGGAAATACGTGACTGTCTGCACGAAGAAGTGGCGCAGGCGCTGGGGCCGCTGAACGATCTGTACCATCTGCCGAATTCTGTGTTCAACGACGACAACATCCACACCGTTCTGACCGGCTTTGACATGCTGATATTGCGCGCCGCCTACGCCCCGGAACTGCGCACGGGAATGTCGCGCGAACAGGTCACGGCCATTATTCCCGGAGTTCTGAGCCGTCTGAACCCGCGCGGCGACCGATTGCCCGCACAACCACTCACCGACACACCGCGCGAATGGATCAACGCAATCCAGAAATCACTGGGTCCGGGTCCGGGATCGCCAAAGCAGATGCGGGCGGCCCGCCGTGCGGCAGACATCGGCCAACAGCAAGGATGGACCGACCATCGCCGGGCCTACCCGCACTACCTGATGGGGCGCATGGCCCAGTTCAACGATCCGCAGGTTGCGCAACAGCAGTTCGACATCGCCATGCAATATCTGCGTGCCACACCCGGTACCGATGTTCATCAGGCGCATGTCACAACGCAGATCGCAGCCTTTGCTTTGGCGCAGGGCGAAGGCCCGCGCGTGCTGCCGGATCTGGATCAGGCGATCGGCGTGATGACCCGCGCCGAGAATGCATCCATTTTGGCAACGTTGTTGCTGTTAAAGTCCGAGGCGCTCATTCAGGCGGGCAAGCCTGAACAGGCCCGTTCGGTCAGGCTGGACAGTCTGGGATGGGCGCGCTACGGGTTCGGCTCGGAACTGGTGGTCAAATCGCTGATACAGGATGTCGCGGTCAACACCTCGAATAACGGCGCAATAGGCGGATAACATACATGGTCTTGGTTGTGGGAATGGCATTGCTGGGTATTGTTCTGGGCGTTTCGACCGCGCGTCGTCGCAAGGGCAGCACAGCCGACATCGCACAATACGCCGCCGGCTACGGTATCGCCTTTGCTTTGATCGGCCTGATCGCCTCGTTGGTGGTGGTCCGGATGATCGCCTGACCCAATGTTCCTTCCGTTCTTCGAAAACCTAAGAAAAGCCGGTATTCCAGTATCTTTGCGCGAATACCTGACCTTTCTGGAAGGGATGGGAAAGGGTCTGGCCACATATGATGTCGAAGCCTTCTACTATCTTGCCCGTGTGTCGATGGTCAAAGACGAACGCAACATCGACAAGTTCGACCGCGCCTTTGCAGTCAGTTTCGAAGGCTTGGACCAGATCGGCTTTGATCAGGTGCTCGAGGCTGTCGATATTCCCGGCGACTGGCTGGCCAAGATGGCCGAAAAGCACCTGTCTGACGATGAAAAAGCTGAAATCGAGGCACTGGGCGGGTTCGACAAGCTGATGGAGACGCTGCGCGAGCGTTTGCAGCAGCAGCAGGGTCGCCACCAGGGGGGTAACAAGTGGATTGGCACTGCCGGAACCTCTCCGTTCGGGGCCTATGGCTATAATCCCGAGGGTGTCCGAATAGGCCAGCAAGAAAGCCGTCATCAGCGTGCCGTGAAAGTCTGGGATAAGCGTGAATTCAGAAACTTGGACGACACAGTTGAACTGGGCACGCGCAACATCAAGGTCGCGCTGAAGCGTCTGCGCCGCTGGGCCCGCGAAGGCGCGGCCGAGGAACTCGACCTGGACGGAACGATCCGCGCCACCGCCGAACATGGCTATCTGGACGTCAAAACCCGGCCCGAGCGTCACAACGCGGTCAAGGTGCTGCTGTTTCTGGATGTCGGCGGATCAATGGATCCGCATATCAAAGTGGTCGAAGAGCTTTTCTCAGCCGCCCGATCCGAGTTCAAGCATCTGGAATATTACTATTTCCACAACTGTCTTTACGAAGGCGTCTGGCGCGACAATCGGCGGCGTTGGGACCAGCAGACCCCGACGCATGAGGTCCTGCGCACCTATGGCGGCGACTATAAATGCATCTTTGTCGGCGACGCCTCGATGAGCCCGTACGAAATCGCCTATGCCGGCGGTGCGAATGAGCACTGGAATCAAGAGGCTGGTCAGGTCTGGCTGAACCGTGCGCGCGAGCAATGGGCATCAAACCTGTGGATCAACCCGGTGCCAGAGCGGTACTGGGATTACACCCACTCTATCGGCATGATCCGCGAGATTTTCGAAGACCGCATGGTGCCCATGACTTTGGCGGGATTGGAACAGGGCATGCGAGACCTGACGCGCTGAAGCACGCGTGACGTCCTCAGCCTACAGCCGTTTCCATATCACATTTGTTTCCCCAAATGCGACCAGTCGGGTGTCCTGATTATGAGTTTCGTTCAAGGGTGAAATCAGGTAGGCGCCAGTGTTCATCGACTCCACAAGCCGGTTTTCGTATTCAGCTTCGACCTCGGGGTTGACGAAAGGCCGATAGCTGAACACCACGTCATACCCGCCAAAATCAAAGCTGCGCGCATCATCCTGCCAGACCGCGTCGCCCAGTTGGAAGGTTGCATTGGCTGCTTCGATATAAGGACCAATGATGTCAAACCCTTCGACGGACTTCCACAGCAACATCCCGCTATTGCGCACCACGTAAAGATTGCGTCCGGGTCCGCAGCCGACCTCAAGAAATCTGACAGGACGGTAACGGAACTGAGAATGTGCGTAATCCGAATCCGCAGCAAGGATCGCATCAAGATCCATCAGCACCAACAGAAACTCTCGCAGATCATAGGCAATATGCGCGTATGCGATTGGGTCGAATTCTGTTTCTTTCAGGGCTTTTGCAATAGCAGGCTGATTGATCGCGTCACGCTCGGTCGCCTCAAGAACACGCGTCAACGCCTGTGCGCTGCGTTCCAGCATCAGAAGCGATCTGGAAACGTCATTCAACGCCTCGGTCTCGTGGCTCAACGCTAACTCCGCGTGGCTTTCATAATCCGCAAATCTGGGGTCTTCGGTCTTGGTCACGTGTGTATCCTATGATCGGTAAATTGCGGTCAGACTGTATATCCCTGCCAAGCCGGTGGGCCCGATTACGTTTTATTGCCCGCAGGTGCGTGATTACCAAGTGTTTTTTCGCGACCGGATCACAGGCCATGGCAGGTGTTTGATCTGAAGTCCCGGAATTTCCGGTTGTCTGGACGACGTCATGCGCCCATATCTGTATCATGCTGCGTCTTACACCCATTCTGCTGGCGATTGCCTATGCTGTTGTGATGTACCGGATTTCCGTCTGGCGCACACATCGCGAACTGGATCAAAAATCGACCGAGCTGGCTGATCCCGCGCTGAAACGGATGACGGATCGGCTGGCCAGCGCGCTGGATATCTCACATGTGCCCGTTTACATCTACGAGATCGACCCGGTGAACGGTCTGGCCGCGCCTGACGGGCGGATTTTCATCACGCGCGGCTTTTATCGCAAGTTCAGCAATGGCGAGGTTTCCGCCGAAGAAATGGCCAGCGTGATTGCCCATGAACTGGGCCATGTGGCGCTTGGGCACGCAAAGCGGCGAATGATTGATTTTTCCGGCCAGAACGCGATGCGTACGGCACTGATCATGGTGCTGAACCGGTTCATTCCATTTGTGGGTGCGATGATCGCGAATGCGTTGACGTCCGTACTGGCATCGCGCCTGTCACGACAGGATGAATACGAGGCAGATGAATATGCTGCGGCCCTGCTGACCAAGGCGGGCATCGGGATCGGCCCGCAAAAATCGCTGTTTCACAAACTGGAAGACCTGACCGAACAGCGCGCCGGAATGGTCCCGGCCTGGTTGATGAGTCACCCCAAAACCGATGAGCGGATTGCAGCGCTGGACGCGCTTGAACAACGCTGGGGCGGTGGCTAGGGCCAGGCTCTGGCGGGTTCAGGGGCAGATTGACCAGATAACCAAAAGCCCGTGATCAGGCAGCCAACGCTTTTCCAAGACGCGGCAGGCGGGCTTTTTTCATCAGGGCGCGCAACGTCCAGTTGCCGTCAGGCAACCGGTTGGCCTCGGCCAGAACCTGATGCGCGTGGGTGGTCATGCCGTCGGGATCGTTGATCCAGAGGTTGTGCAACAGGGCGTCCGGGTCGGTTCTGTTCACGCCTTCCTCGGCCAGAATATGTCTGGGAAAATCTTTGGCGTTCAAAGTGACAATCAGATCGGCAGAGGACGAGACAGCGGTTGCCAGAACATGAATGTCGGCGGGGTCCGGCAGCCATAACCGCTGTTCCAGCCCGGGTGCAGGCGCGTGCTCTGCCTTTGGCCACTGCGCGCGGGTCAGGGCAATTTCGGCCCGCGCCTGTGCTTCGCCCTGCGGGCCGAGTTTGCGGGCGGCACGCGCCCATTCTTCCAGAATGCGCGCGGACCACACGGGCGTGCAGTGACCCAGCCGACATGCGCCAAGCAACATGTGTCGCATCACCGTCGGGTAGATGACGCAGGTATCCAGCACCACCTTCACAACCGGTAGAACACCGCTTTGAGATAGCCGCTTTCGGCCAGTTGCGGCAGTTGCGGATGATCCGGGCCTGCGAATCCGGTGTGGATCAGTTGTGCCTGTCGCCCTGCGCGCCCGACTCCGCGTGATGAGGCGTCGCGAAACCGATCCAGATCAGCCGCATGTGAACACGAGCACAGGCCGAGATATCCGCCCGTTGCAACCAGAGGGGCCGCCAGACGGGCAATGCGCTCATACGCCCGCAGCCCCGCATCCAGCGCTTGCCTTGACGGCGCAAAGGCGGGCGGGTCACAAATCACCACATCAAATTGCGCGTCGTCTTCGTTCAGCCGAGCCAAAACGTCGAACGCGTCGCCCTGCCGGGTTTGAAACCTGTCAGCATATCCACCGGCCTCGGCACCTTGGAGCGCCAGATCCAAAGCGGCAGCCGATCCGTCAACACACATCGCCTGCCCTGCGCCGCCCGCCAGCATGGCAAGCGCAAAGCCGCCCACGTGGCTGAACACATCCAACACCCGCGACTCTGGCCGGACCAATCCAGCGGCAAAAGCATGGTTCTGACGCTGATCAAAAAACAGGCCGGTTTTCTGACCTCCGGTCAGGTCAGCCATGTATGTCGCGCCGTTCATCGGCACTGGCAACGGTGCCTCGGGCGCCATGCCGCGCAGTGTCAGACTGACGTCATCAAGACCTTCCAGCCCGCGGGCGCGCCCCGATGCATTTTTCAGCACGGTGGTGGCCCCTGTCACCCTGACCACGGCATCGCACAGCATATCCAGATGCGCGTCGGCCCAGACAGCATTGGGCTGGATAACGCAAGTATGATCAAAGCGGTCGATGATCACGCCCGGGAGCCCATCCGCCTCCGCATGGATCAGGCGGTAATAGGGGTTCGCATACAGGCGTTCGCGCAAGTCCAATGCGCGCTGTATGCGGGTTTCGAACCAGACCGCGGTCAAGTCGGCCGCAGGATCACGGTCCAGAATACGGCACATGATCTTGGACCCCATATTCACGGTCACCAGCGCAAGCGGTGTCCGGCTGTCATCTTCCAGCACCGCAAGAGCTCCGGCCGGGATGTTGCGGGTGCGGCGGTCAGCGACGATCTCGTTGGCATAGACCCACGGAAATCCGTGGCGCACCCTGCGCGCATTGGCTTTGGGTTTCAGACGGATTCGAGGGCGATCAGGGCTGGAACGGGTCATGGCAGCCCTCTTAGAGGTGAACGCTCCGGGGGAAAAGCCCTAGCGATCGCGGGCGCGCCAGCCGCCGCGCCGTTTTGGTGCGCGGGCGGCTTGCAGCCCTTCGGCCATCACCTGCGTCATCGGATGATCCGCGTCCAGGGCAGAATATGACGCGTGCAGCGCCGTCAGCGCCTGACGCTGATCTTGCCCGTCGGCCAGGCTGAGCGCCCAGTCCAGAAAGATGCTGCGACACTCAGGCAAGGCGATGCCATCAATGCGATAGGCCTCGCGGATCAGGCCCTTGGGATCGTTGGGATCGTAACTGCGCGCCATCTTCGGTCTCCTTGATCACGCCGCCGATCACCCGTGCGGCGGTTTCATAGCTGTCCAGCAGCGCGGTTTGCAGGCTGCCCACGTCATCGAACCCGGTTGCGCGGCACAGAAAGGCCGCGCCGCCCTCTCCTATCTTGTCGGCGTCGATCACCTTGCCGGACAACAGGCGGGCGGCGCATTGTACCGACCAGCATAGGTCGTAACAGCCTTTCAGCGTTTGTGCCTGCGCGACATCCAGCAAGCCGACAGCGACGGCGCCATCCAGACCGGACCGGACATCGCGATCTGCGCTGCCCGACAACAGCGCGCCGGTTTGGGCCATCAATTCGATATCCATCATGCGCCCCGGCCCGTTCTTGGCGTCCCAGACCCCAGCCGGAGATTTTGCGGCCGCCAGCCGACCTCGCATTTCGGCCACCTCATGCAGAACCTTGTCCGTGTTGCGGGGGCGCGACAGGAATTCGGTTCGAAAGCTCTCGATATCCGCAGCCAGGCTGGCATCGCCCGCCACCACATGCGCCCGCGTCAGCGCCAGATGTTCCCAGACCCATGCTTCGTTCTGCTGATAGTTGGCAAAGCTGGCCCAACTGGTTGCAACCGGCCCTTGATTGCCCGACGGACGCAAGCGCATATCAACCTCGTACAAACGCCCCTGAGACATCGGCGCGGACAAGGCGGTGATCAGCGCCTGTGTAAAACGCGCATAATAGGTGCGCGTGGCCAGCGGGCGCGGTCCATCGGACATGTCCTGATCTTGCGGATCGTAAATCAGGATAATGTCCAGATCTGATTGCGAATTGATCCGGCCCGCCCCCAGCGACCCCATCGCCAGAACGGCCGCGCCGCGCCCGGGCGCATCGCCATGCTTGCGGGCGAACTGATCGGCGACATACGGCAGAATCGCAGCGATCACCGCCTGCGCAAGCTGTGCATACTGACAACCCGCGCGCGCCCCGTCTATCAGGCCGCGCAGATGATGCACGCCGATACGGAAAGACCATTCCTTGCACCATCGCCGCGCCAGATCCAGCTGCGTTTCGTAATCCGCCTCCTGCGCCAATGCCTGCGCCAATTCGGTCTGCAACTGCTTTTGTCCCGGCCAGTCTGTGAAAAAGCTGCCGCCGATCACGGCGTCGAACACCGATGCATTGTGTGACAAATGCGAGGCCAGCGCATGCGAGGTGCCAACAATATCGACCAGCAGGTCAATCAACTGCGGATTGGCCTCGAACAAAGAAAACAGCTGCACACCTGCGGGCAGACCAGCCAGAAACCCGTCCAGCGCCAGTAACGCTTCTTCGGGTTTGGCGGTTTTGGCCAGGCGCGACAGAAGCTCGGGCTTGAAACGGTCAAAGATCAGGCGCGCACGCTGAGAACGCAGCGCAGGATAGGTTGTCCAGCGCGCCAGAATGCTTTTGTCAAAGTCCAGTCGGGGCACTGGCGCGTCTGCGCCGCCGGAACCCGGCGCAAAGAAGCCTTCGGTCAGATCATGGACGTCGCGCAGACGGCGGGTGAGGTCATCGACCAGATCCGCGCTGTCGATCCCCATAAGGCAGGCAACCCGTTCGATCCCGTCGCGGGTTTTGGGCAGCTTGTGGGTTTGGGCATCGTGTATCATCTGAATTCGGTGTTCAACGTTGCGATGGGTCCGGTAGTGATCGGTCAGTCTGGCGGCCACCTCGTCGCGCACCCAGCCTTTGGCGGCCAGTGCCGCCAACCCGGCCACAGTGCCGCGAACCCGCAGGGCCGGATCACGGCCCCCGGCAATCAGCTGGCGGGTCTGCGTGAAAAACTCGATTTCGCGAATCCCACCCTGCCCCAGCTTTATGTCGTGGCCGGGAATGCTGAGCGTGCCGCCTGTTCCCTTGTTTTCGCGAATGCGCAGGCGCATGTCGTGCGCATCCTGAATGGCGGCGAAATCCAGATGGCGACGCCACACAAACGGGCGCAAGCTATCCAGAAACCGTTGACCCGCCGCCAGATCGCCAGCACAGGCACGCGCTTTGATATACGCCGCCCGTTCCCAGGTGCGGCCAAGGCTTTCGTAATAACGCTCGGCCGCCTCGGTCGCCATGCAAACCGGTGTGACAGCCGGATCGGGGCGCAAGCGCAGATCAGTGCGGAAAACATAGCCGTCGGCGGTCTTGTCGCTGAGCGTGGCGCAGAAGTTCCGCGTGGCGCGCACCATGCTCTGGCGCGCTTCGTAAAAGTCATCGGGATCAAAGCGCGTTTCATCGAAAAGCACGATCAGATCAATGTCCGAGCTGTAATTCAGTTCATAAGCGCCCATCTTGCCCATTGCCAGAATGACCAACCCGGCTGCGGATGCGACGTCATCCTCGGTCATGCCCGGCAGTTTCCGGCGCCGGATCAGCAACGCGATCTCAGCCTTGGCGGCAACATCGGCGGCCATCGCGGCAAAATCCGTCAGCGCCGCTGTCACCTTCTCCAAAGGCCAGGCCCCGGCAATATCACACAACGCAGTCAACAGCGCCAAACGCCGTTTGGCCTGCCGCAACCCGGCCTTCAACTGATCCGGGGGCAGATCGCCCGCCATGGCCATGATATCCGACAAGGCCTGATCAGGATGCATCAACGCCTGCGGCAACCATTGTTTTTCAAGCTCGATCAGTCCTTTCAGATACGGGCTTGTTCCGGCTGTCCCGGCAATCAGGTCCCCCTGCTCGGCGGTGAGATCGGGGAAATACGCGCGGGTTTCCGCGCCAAGGTCAGGATCGAACGCACGCGGCAGGCGCGCGATGGCAATAGGCTGGATCATAGGCGCACCCTGCGCATCACGGGGCGATGTGGTCAATGGGGATCAGGTGGTCTGAACCGGTGTGTCCTGACTGAACGTGTTGACCCAGACATCATGGCGACATTCCCACAAGGATGAGATCAGCATCGCCTCCCATTCCGTGGCACCGGGGCGCAGATATTCGGCGCGATAGGACAACAGCACGATATCAGGCGTCAGAACGCGCAGGGTTTCAGCGCTCAGCTCGAATGCATCCATTGTCGGGGCATCGGCGAACTGGCCCACATGGTCGTCGCGATTTGCAAACCCCGTGGGATACACACCCAGAAAATCCGTACTCAGCAACGCGCGGTCCGCCTGGGCGTCACCTTCGACCAACGCGGCCCAGACCCGCCTTTCCAGAGCAAGAATATCTGCAAGCGCGGGGGCCGTTTTTCTGTCATCCGGGTTCATGACCGCAGCCTGCGCCCCGTGGGCATGGGCGTCAACAGGTTTGCTGTATGTAAATCTTTTTCACATTACCCCTTGCAACCCGAAATCGACCTCCCATCTATTCAATGTGAAAGGAATTTACATCAAACTTGGAGAGCCCAAATGACCGCACTGTCCGAACCCGCCGTCCCTGCGAATCCGGGATGGTTTTACCGCGCCGAGGCCTGGCTGGACGACAAAGGCAAAGGTGCCTGGATCGCCGTCATGGTCCTTGGATTCATCTTTTTCTGGCCTGTCGGTCTTGCCGTTCTGGCTTATCTGATCTGGAGCAAACGCATGTTCAGCAAATCTTGCAGCCGTCGCAAATCCTGGCACAACCACATGAGCGCGATGAAGTCGTCCGGCAACGGCGCGTTTGATGCCTATAAGGCCGACACTCTGGCCCGGCTGGAACGCGAACAGCAGGATTTCGAAGCATTCTTGCGCCGCTTGCGTGACGCCAAGGACAAGGCCGAGTTTGATCAATTCATGGACGAACGCGCCCGCGAAAATCAGGATGACGCGGACAACGGCCAAACTGCCTGATGCCTCTTGCCCTGTTCCGGTTTTTAGGGACAGGGTAACCCAGATCCACTACGCGAAAGCCGACCTATGACTCACTTGCCCGATCCTGACCGCCAGCCCGAATTCTATCAGTCCGTGGCCACCAAACGGTTTGTGGCATGGCTGTTCGACATCGCCTTTATTTCGCTGCTGTGCACTGTGGCAATCCTGCTGACAGCCGGGCTGGGTCTGTTCTTTCTGGCGCTGGTTTACGCAGTGGTCAGTTTTGTCTATCGCGTTGTGACCATTTCGAACGGGTCTGCCACGCTGGGTATGCGGTTCATGGGGATTGAACTGCGCGACGCGTTTGGCGAAAAGATGGATACTGGCAAGGCGGTTGCGCACACCGCAGGCTACTTTGTCAGCATGACCTTTTTTGTGGTCCAGATCGTCTCGGTCATTATGATGCTGACCAGCGCCCGCTGCCAGGGTCTGACCGATGCATTCCTTGGAACGGTGATGATCAATCAGCGCGCGTGAACGTGACTTGCGTGAATCACTTGGCGGCATGAAAAACCGTTGCTATCATCCGGGCCGAGGCAACAAGAGACCTTCATGCGACATACGCTGCCAATTGCGCCACAATTCTATGTGACGGCCCCTCAGCCCTGCCCTTATCTTCAAGGCAGGATGGAGCGGAAGTTGTTCACCGCCCTTCAAGGTGACGGTGCGGATCAGTTGAACAACTCTTTGTCACAGCAGGGGTTTCGCCGTTCGCAGAATGTGCTGTACCGCCCGTCCTGCACGGATTGCGCAGCCTGTTTGTCGGCCCGTATTGACGTATCCGCCTTCAGACCGACCAAAAGTCAGAAACGCGCCACCAAACGCAACGCCTATTTGCAGCGCCGGGCCACGTCCCCCTGGGCCACAGATGATCAGTACGAGCTGTTCCGCCGCTATCTGGACACGCGCCATGCAGATGGCGGTATGGCCGACATGGACGTGTTCGAGTTTGCGGCCATGATCGAAGAAACCCCGATCCGAAGCCGCGTCGTCGAGTATAACGACCCTGCAACCGGTGATCTGATCGCTGTCAGCCTGACGGATGTTCTGGATGACGGTCTCAGCATGGTTTATTCGTTCTACGATCCTCAGCAACCGCAGAATTCGCTGGGCACGTACATGATTCTTGACCATATAGAAATCGCGCGCGAGGCCGGTTTGCCGTATGTGTACCTGGGATACTGGGTCCCCGGCAGCCCGAAGATGGGATACAAGGCCAAGTTTTCCGGGCTCGAGGCCTACCTTCAGGGACAGTGGCAGAAGGTGGGCGACCCCAGCACATTTTCGGCCACATGCCATCATCCGCTGTCGTCGGCCCCCATTGCCGAGCAGGTTGCAAACATCCAGTTGCCCGACCGCCATCCCACCAAAGGCTGATCACCGGATGCCGCAGGCCACCACTGTGGTTGGGCCCGACGATGACACGGCCATAGCGTTTTTTACGGGAACGCTGCGATTAACGCTCATACAGAACATCAATCCGGGCGCAGGAAACGCCGGGATTTGATCCTGTTTGCAAAGTGATCCGCCCCGGTGTTTGTCATTGGTGTTTCAACAGCTTGACGCGATCCAAACCGCGTAATTCGCATTTTTTGCACATATTTTAAACTATAATTTCTCAACTGCATTAAAATTAATCAGTTGAAAAGCCTGGCCCAGCCACCAAATACGACTGAACCCGCGCATCAATGCGCGCGTTTTTTTTGGTGTCATGGCCGCCCTGTCAGCCTGACGCACATATCGATTGAGACATCGTGATCCCTGCACGTTGGCTTGAGTTTGATTTGGGGGAATGGACATGACACATGCGATCCGCAAAGCGGTCTCGGCGAATTTGACAACTCAGATCCTTGTCGCACTGGCGCTTGGTACAAGCCTTGGACTGGTGCTGAATTACCTGGATATTCCATGGTTGCAAGATGGTCTGGTAAACGGCCTGTTCACAATGATCGGTCAGATGTTCCTGAATGCGCTGCAAATGCTGGTTGTGCCACTGGTGGTCTTTTCCCTGCTGTGCGGTGTGGTCGGCATCGGCGACATCCGGATACTGGGCCGGGTCGGCGGTCTGACCTTTGTGACCTATCTGGCAACAACCGCCTTGGCGGTCACCACTGCACTGGTCTTTGCCAATATCATCGGACCAGGAAACGGATTTGAAAGCCTGCATCTTGCGGACCAGACCGTGTCGGTCGGCACGGCAGAATCAGCCTGGCAGATTCTGGCAAATGTCGTGCCGAAAAATCCGGTTCAGGCACTTGCAAATGGCGAGATGCTGCAAATCATCTTTTACGTAATTGTCGTGGGCGTCGCTGTTTTGATGATTGGCAGCAAGGCCAAGAAGTTTGTCGAAGGTTGCGAGTTCATGAACGAACTTGCGATGAAGATCGTCGAAATCGTTATGGCCTTTGCACCTGTTGGGGTGTTCTGCCTGATCGCCAAAACCTTTGCGCTGGAAGGCTTTGGGCTGTTTGCGCCGGTGATGGGCTACCTCACCACCATCAGCCTTACGCTGGTATTCCATCTGTGTGTAACGCTGATGGCAGTGCTGTACGTATTTACCGGGCTCAACCCTCTTGCGTTCTTGCGGAAAATGCGGGCTGCACAGGTGTTTGCGTTCTCAACCTCAAGCTCGAACGCGACGATCCCGGCAAGCATGCAATGCGTCACCCAGCGAGTTGGCGTGGACCGGTCCGTTGCGTCGTTCGGGGTACCGCTGGGCGCGACCATCAACATGGATGGCACCGCGATCATGCATGGGGTGGCCACGGTGTTTCTGGCCAATGCCTACGGAATCGATCTGGGGCTTGGTGGCTACCTGACGGTAATTTCGATTTCCGTGCTGGCGTCCATCGGCACCGCCGGAGTTCCTGGCGTCGGCATTGTCATGCTGGCCATGGTGTTGAACCAGTTGGGCATGCCGCTGGATGGGATCGCCATCATTCTGGCCGTGGACCGCATTCTGGACATGATGCGCACCGTCGTGAACGTGACCGGCGATGCGGTGGTCACAACAATTGTCGCGGATCAGGTGGGCAAACTGGATCGCGCCGTCTTCAATGACCCGGATGCCGGTACGCTGAGTGCACAAGCGCTGGATATCGACCACGAGGCCGAATCCGAGTTCGCCAGGCTCACGCATCCTCAGCCGGATACCTGATGCCAAAGCCAGAGGCCACGCATGGTGGCCTCTGGTATCGGGTCCGGTTGGCCGTACGGATCAATTCGGGATCAGATCCGGCACAATGGTCACAATGGTCGGGAAGGACCACAAGATGGCAATGCCCACTACCTGTATGACCACAAACGGTATGATCCCGCGATAAATATGGCCTGTCGTGACCTCTTTGGGTGCGACGCCTCGCAAATAGAACAGCGCAAAGCCGAACGGTGGCGTCAAAAACGACGTTTGCAGATTCACCGCGACCATGATGGTCACCCATTTCGGATCAAAGGACCCACCATAAATCACCGGGCCAACAATCGGAATGACGATGTAGATGATTTCCAGGAAATCCAGCACAAAGCCCAGAATGAACAGAACCAGCATCACGATCAGGAAAACCGTGAACTCATTATCGAAGCTTTTGAGGAATTGCTGAATATAATGCTCGCCCCCGAATGAGATCACCACAAGGTTCAGAAGTTGCGATCCAATCAGGATGGTGAACACCATCGACGTGACCTTGGCCGTTTCCCGCACCACCGGTGTCAGGACACCTCCGGTAAACAGCACCCAGCATCCGTAAATCAGTCCGAACAAGGCGTACAGGTATGCTGCGTAGGCAATAATAAAAGCGACCCATGTTTCCGCCTGTACATTGCCCTGATTGATGCGCAGATCAAAGTTCACACCCAGCAACAGACAGATAATGACGGCAAATGTCGACCAGATGACCACTTTGCCGGACCGCCTCTGATCCTGTAATTTACGGTAGGCTGCCAGCATGATCGCCCCGCCTGCACCCAGCGCCGCCGCCGGTGTCGGGTTGGTGATCCCGCCCAGGATCGACCCCAGCACGGCAATGATCAGAACCAGTGGCGGGAACACCACCCGGATCAAATCGTTCGTTGCGCAACGCGCTGCCGCCTCTTTGCACCCGTATGCAGCCACCGCAAACGGCAGAGCCAGCAACAGGAATGTCGCGCCCGAGCTTGTGGTCGGAGAAATCAGCAAAATGTCGACCAGCAGCATCAACAGGAGGCCGATGGCCCCGACGATCAGAGGTTGCGTCGATCGGGACGGCGCAATTCCGCGGCCCAGCACCAACGTCAGACCCAGCAGCACAACCAGCACGGCAACACCTGTTCCGACCGGTGCCGCAGCCGCAATTTTGGCGTCCTGCGCGGCGATAATTTCCTCTTCGCTCAGACGTTCGGCATTGGCCACTCCGCCTGCGGCGTCGATCGCCTCTTGTTCGGACACGGCCTGATCCCAGGCGGTCTGACCATGCAGCGCAATCATCGATGCCTGACACTCCTCGGACACGTTGGTGCGCAGCGACGCACCCTGCCCCACATCCGAAAAGGCCGAAACCGAGATGTTCTGGCTGCCGATGATCCCGACACTGCCCAACAGGAACGCGCCTGCGATCAGTGCAACCGGTGCCCCCAAAAGCCAGGTCAGCCCTTCGGATCGCGTGATCGGCTCGCCTGATCCGCCTGCCATTTCGACCGCCGGCGCCTTGTCCGGGTTCAGCAATGCGTAGCCAAACGCATACAGCGCATACAGCAACGCCAGCATGATGCCCGGCAGCAATGCGGCCTGAAACAACGTCCCGACGGACACAACGGCAGGTTCGCCAAGATAGGTCAACGCATCGGTACAGCCTGCCTCGACCGCGCGATTTTCCTGGGCTGTCGAATACAAATCGCCCGCCAGCGTGCCCAGCAGCACGATCACAATGGATGGCGGTATGATTTGCCCCAACGTACCCGAGGCGGCAATCACACCTGTCGCCAGCTCAGGCGAATAGTTGTTGCGCAACATGGTCGGCAAGGCCAGCAGACCCATGGTCACCACGGTCGCGCCCACAATCCCGGTCGAGGCGGCCAGAAACGCGCCCACAACCACAATCGACACCGCCAAACCGCCCGGCAGCGGGCCAAACACGCGCGCCATTGTGGTCAGCAGGTCATTGGCAATCTTCGACCGTTCCAGCGTGATGCCCATCAGAACGAACATCAGCACCGCCAGCAGTGTCTCGATCGACTGACCGGCCAGAACACGTTCATTCATGCGGTTCACGATAAAGGACACATTGCGGTCCAGCGCGGTTTCCCATCCTGACGGGAACACCGGCTCGCCAATCCTGGGCAGATCGGGATATCGAAACACCGACACCGAGTCCGGTTTCACTCCGGTTGCGACCAGGTCGCGATACATCTGCGAACTGGTGTCGATCGCCTGATGGATCAGCAGACCGGCGCTGTCCAGTGCGGCGATGATCCCGAAAGAGATGACCCCGGCCCCGCCGATGGCAAAGGCCACCGGAAAGCCGGACAAAATGCCCCCGAAAAGGCAGAAGAATACGATAATGAGGCCTATTTCGACGCCATCAAGTCCGAATAACATTGTCTGGGTCTCCGTCCCTAATGTGCGCCTTCATAGGCTTCTTCACCGTCGCCAAGGCTGTCCTTGTCGAGGTATTTTCCGGCGCTGTCCGGCCCTTCCACATATTCCAGATACGAGCGGTACAGGAACGCAATGGCATGCAGGAACACCATGCCCGCAAAAGCCACGAGCAGGATTTTGAACAGGAAATACGCGTTGAAGCCATTTGGGCTGAAGCCGATGGTCTCGACATTCCAGCGCAGCGCGCGGGACTTCATGACCAGACGGTCCAGCGTATCACTGGCCGACGGTTTCGGCACGATCAGGTGACGCCACATAAAGTACCAGCCATACATCCAGGTCAGCACGGCCATCGGCATCATGAACAGCACCGAACCCAGCATATCGACAACACGTTTGGCCCGGTGGCTGATGCCCGCATAGATCAGATCGACGCGCACATGACCGCCTTGCACAAATGTGTAGGTGCAGCACAGGCAGACAACCATGGCGTTGTACAGCTTCAGCTCTTCTGCATACCAGCTGATATCCTGATTGAATGGAATTCCCAGGCCAAACGCCATATCCGGCCGGGCAAACACGCGCTGCATGAACACGATGACAATCTGCTGGATCACCATCAGCAGGCCCGCCCATGCAAAGAATCGCCCTGTTGTGTTGGCGAAGGCTTCCAGCCCGCGCACCATGCCCCACATAAAGGTCCGGTAATACAGGCCGATAGCCGTCAGAACCAGAAACAGAGCAAATATCACAAAGAAAAACTCGACCGAACCGCCATAGTAGACAAAGCGCATGATCGCTTCTTTGTCGGACCAGTTCAGCCACAGCTGTGGATGTGTGATCGCATATCCGAAATTATAGAAGGCTTCGGCAATGTTCTGAATGAACCAGATCAGCCCATTCCACAGGGCGCCGAAAAACGAAATACCGCTGTCGTCCTGCATAGTGTCCCCGAGTCACATCAGTTGCATTGCTGATTATAGCGGCATGATGGGTCCGCGCATATGCAACAGGAAAGGTTCCCCCGCGATTGCGGGGAAACCGTTTAGTCTGATGACTGGCGTTTAGCCGCGAACGCGGTCGCGCTGCGAGGTGTAGACACCGGATGACAGGTTGTTCCACGCCGACGATGCTGCCATCGAGTCCATGGCGCTGTCGTGGATGCGCTTGAACAGCTCGTCGCCCATGTTTTCATCCAGAACCTGCTGGCTGGCCTGACCAAAGGCATCCCAGACGGTATCCGGGAATTCCATGACCTTCACACCGCCCGATTGCAGACGTTGCAGCGCCGCACCGTTGTTGGCCAGGAATTGCGCCAGATTCCACTGGTGCGCTTCCGCGGCCGCAATCTCGATGATCTTTTGCTGTGCAGGGGTCAGTTCATCGAACACGTCGCGGTTGGTCGCAAGCGACAGACCTGCGCCCGGCTCGTGGAAGCCCGCTGTGTAGTAAGTCTTGGTGATTTCCTGGAAACCGGCTTTTTCATCGGCCCAGGGCCCGATCCACTCGGTGCCGTCAATCGCACCCGAGGACAGCGCCTGATACACTTCCGAACCCGGAATGTTCTGCACGGATGCACCCAGTTTGCCCAGCGCCTGACCACCCAGACCCGGCATGCGGAACTTCAGACCCTGGAAATCTTCGGGACCGTTGATCTCTTTCGAATACCAGCCGCCCGCCTGCGCACCAGTGTTACCGGCCAAAAAGGATTTCAAACCAAAGATCGAGCCCAGCTCGTCATGCAGTTCGGCACCGCCGTCGTGATAGTACCAGTTCACCAGTTCCTGCGCTGTCATGCCGAACGGCACAGCGGTAAAGAACGCATAGCCCGGGTGCTGGCCGACAAAGTAGTAATCCGCCGCGTGGTACATATCGGCCTGACCCGAAGATACGGCGTCAAACACTTCGAACGCACCAACCAGTTCGCCCGCAGCCTTGATTTCGACCGTCAGGCTGCCGTCGGACATCGCGTTGATGCTGTCTGCACAGCGCTGCGCACTGTCGAACACGCCTGCAAGTCCGCGACCCCATGAGGTCACCATGGTCAGGGTCCGCTGACCCTGCGCATAGGCCGGTGCCGCCAGAGTGGTGGCCGCTGCGGCCGAGCCGCCCAGCGCAGATGTTTTCAGAAATGAACGACGATCCATATGAGTGTTCCTCCCCTTCATAGTCATGGCCCGCAATATCCGGGCCTGTCGCATTCAGTGGAGCGCACCGTAAT
Source organism: Pseudomonadota bacterium (assembly GCA_039028255.1). Lineage (GTDB taxonomy): Bacteria > Pseudomonadota > Alphaproteobacteria > Rhodobacterales > Rhodobacteraceae > Ruegeria. The sequence goes on from JBCCIK010000013.1 coordinate 28,080, forward strand.
GTCCGAACCGTGAAAAGGAATACCTACTACTGCGTAGAAAACCCGATTTACCGCCCCTCAACGTTGGGAAAATCGGGAAAATCCTGAACCCAACCCGGTTTTTACAGCCATTTGACTGCGCAAGGCTCAATAATTTTGCATTTTCGCCGCGGCTTGCGTATCGATTCGATCATGCAACGCCTTCGAATTCCGGTTTCGATGACCTATGCGCAAAAACTGTCTTTGGTTGCGGCCATCCCGTTGGTCGTTGCCGTTGCCGCCATTGCCATCCTGGTCGCCTATCAGGCCCGCGCCACTGCCGAGCGCGAGATTCAGGCGCTTGAAAGCCGGCTGATCGAGGCGAAGAAAGAAGAACTGCGCAACTACGTGACCCAGGCCCGCAACGGGTTTGCCTATATTTACGGGCGTGCCGATCCGGACGATCAGCAGGCCAAGAACCTCGTGGCGCAGATCCTGTCGGCAATGATCTACGGGCAGGACGGATTCTTTTTTGTCTATGATTACGATGGCACCAACCTTGTCAGCCCTCGCCAGACCGACTTTATCAACCGCAACTGGGAAGGGTTGACTGACAGTGACGGTACACCGGTTGTGGACGAATTCATCCGGCTGGCGCGGCAGGGCGCGGGGTGGCACAGTTTTATGTGGCAGAAACCCTCGACCGGGGAAGAGGCGCAGATGATCGCCTATGTGGTCGGGCTTCAGGACTGGCGATGGGTGGTTGGAACCGGCGTGTTCATCGACGACGTTCTGGTCACCGTCGCCAACGCGCGCGCGGATGTCGAAGCGCGCGTGCAGCGCACATTTATGTATATCGGCGGTATTGTTCTGGCCGCGGTGCTGATTGTCTTTGCCTCTGGCATGATGCTGAATATCCGCGAAAGGCGCCTGGCGGATGCCAAGCTCAAGGAATTGACGCAACGGGTTTTCGACGCGCAAGAGGAAGAACGCGGCCGCGTTGCGCGCGAATTGCATGACGGAATCAGCCAGATTCTTGTGGGCGTGCGCTATGCGCTGGACAATGCACGCCGTCGGTTGATGCGCGACGATCACGCGGGCGCAAGCGCGCCGCTGGACAAGGGGATCGATCATCTGGGCGAGGCAATTACCGAAGTGCGCCGCATCAGCCGCGATCTGCGCCCGGGCGTTCTGGACGATCTGGGCCTCGGCCCGGCGCTGAAGGCGTTGACCGATGACTTCAGGGACCGCACCGGGATCGAGACCGAGTTTTCGACCGTTGTTTTCCGAAATCGTCTGGATCAGGACAGCAAGATTGCCCTGTATCGCATTGCGCAAGAGGCGCTGACAAACATAGAACGCCACGCTGACGCGCAGCATGTCACCATAGACCTGCGCGGACATAAGAAAGGTGCTACCATGCGGATTACCGATGATGGCCGGGGGCTGCGGTCAGAATCCGGTCAGGTCAGCAGTGGCATAGGGCTGCGCAACATGCAGGAACGTATCGAACAGCTGGACGGATCGCTGCGCATCCTGTCGTCGCGCAGTGGCACCGTGATCGAGGCCAGCCTGCCCCTCAGCCATCTTCTGCCACCGCAGGAAGAGGCCGCCCCGAAACGAAAGGCAGGCACATGACAATACGGGTCCTTATCGTCGACGACCATCCAATGGTTGCCGAAGGCATCCAGTCGATTCTGGAAAGCTATGAAGACGTTGAGGTTGTCGGCACGCTGGGCAGTGGGCAGGCCGCCGTGGATCAGGCTGCAACGCTGGCGCCCGACGTGATTCTGATGGATCTCAATATGCCGGGCCTGGGCGGTCTCAGCGCCACCGAGATCATCCTGGAACGCCTGCCCCAAACGCGCATTCTGATCCTGTCGATGCATGACAGCCCGGAATACATTTCCACCGCACTCAGCCACGGCGCAAAAGGATATGTGCTCAAGGACGTTCCGACGGATGAAATCAAACAGGCGATTGATGCCGTGATGCGCGGCGAGCAATACCTGTGCACCGGTGCCAGCGGCTCTTTGAAACCAAAAGGCGACGGCGCGCGCGAGGCGCTGACCGGGCGGGAACAGACAATCCTGCTGGAACTTGCGCAAGGCAAATCCAACAAGGATGTTGCGCAAACGCTGGATATCTCGGTGCGCACGGTTGAAACGCATCGCAAGAACATCAAACGCAAACTGGGCATTTCTTCGACCGCCGGTCTGACCCGCTATGCTTTGGAACATGGTGTGTTGCAAGGCACCGGTGTGGGGTTCTGAGCAACCGCAGCGCGGTACGCGCTGCTTGGCCCAACCAGAGGACACGCGCCGCAGGCGCGTTGACGATGGGCGGGAGCGTTACGGACGCACACGCATATCCTGACCAAAAAAGATCAAGGTTCCGTCTTCGTCGATGACGTGGAACTCTCGCTGCAGATAAGGTTGATCGAACGGAGCCCGCACACGTCCGGGCGGCAGGTTCTCCAGCCCGTCGCGCAACGTTGCATACAGTCCATCGATATCTTCCACGTCGATATAATAGGACTGATTGTCCCCCAGCGGGCGTCCATCGTCACGCGGCGGACATTCCAGCAGACGCACAGCAACCGGGCCACGCGACAAAAACGCATAATTCTCCTGCCGGAAACCGCACACGAATCCCAGCCGATCGCAATAGAAATCAATCTGCACCTGCAACGAGGAACAAAGAACAAAAGGTGTGATCTGCAAAAGGCGGGACATCACAATCTCCGGCACATGACCTGTGATCACTGTACACTCAAGCGCGGATCAATCCAGCAACTGATCCTTGCGCTTGCCTTCACGCTCGTAATGATGCGGCAGAACCCGGCCGTATAACTGCCGCGTCCGTTCGATGCCACCGCACATGCCTTTGGCGTCGACAAAAGAAAAGATGCCGACATATCGCTGGCGCGCGCCTTCGACCGGCGCAACCCTGTGCAGCGAATAGCGCCCTTTGAATATCTGCAAATCCCCCGGTTGCAGCTCCAGCTGACGCACGCGCGACATATCACCGTTCAGCACAGCGGCAACGCCCTTGAAATTCTCATCATCGGACCTGCGCAGATTGGGCACATATTCAAATGCGCCCCCTGCATCGCCGTTCTGAATGGCCAGCGTCACTGTGAAGTTGTTGGTGTCGAAATGCCAGGGAAAGCCCTGCCCTTGCTCGACCACGTTGATAATCACGTCCGCCAGCGGGTCGTCATAACGAAAAAAGCGTTCCGCCGGTTCGTCCAGCGTTGTGCGGATAAACGGCATGAACCCGTCAAATTCGTAGATACGGCGCAACGGGCCGTCGGCAGTAAAATTATCTGCGGGCACAAATGCGTTGGACCGATCATAGAACCGCCGGATCGGGTGCGCGATCCCGAAACGCGGGTCATCCTTTGAAAAATACGGGTTGGTCCGATTAAAGGATCGATGCGCGTTCCGGGCGACGCGCTCTGCCTCGTCCACCAGTTTTGCGATCCCGTCCGCATGCACAAATCCCGGCAGCACGGCACAGCCGTCCTGCGCCAGTTCGCGTTGCACGTCATCGATCATCCGGTCATAGGCGGGCGACCCCGGACAGTCGATCGGATAGCGCCCCAAATCCACCAGATCGTGCAGCATATTGTGCCTCGCCGATTGCTCCGTGGTCTTCAGCGTGGCGCAGACATCGGATCCGGTCATGCCCGTTTCAGACATCGGTTTGACGCATTCAGACCAGCGCAAATCCGATACCATTGACCGAGTCATGCCCTGAATTCCCGGAAATTTCGAACATGTGGCAATTTGCGCAACAAAATGTCGCAAAATCCGAGTGTAGAGTTAGAAAATTGGTGCAATTGCCTGTTGACGCCCCTTCCCCTCGCTCATAATGTCCATGCACGCAAAAAAGGAGCTTCTGGCGATGGAAACGCTAGTCGTAATCGTAGGACACACGCGCATGGGCCGGTAACGGTAAACCATAATCGAACCCATGCGCCTCCGAAAAAATCGGGGGCTTTTTTTTGGCAAACGCAAGACACATGTCGCGAACGGAGCAAAGCAGATGACACGTGAGATGACCGGCGCAAAGATGGTGGTTCAGGCCCTCAAGGATCAGGGCGTGGACACGGTATTCGGATACCCTGGCGGCGCCGTGCTACCAATCTATGACGAGATCTTTCTGCAAAACGACATTCACCACGTTCTGGTGCGCCACGAACAAGGTGCCGTGCATGCGGCCGAAGGGTATGCGCGTTCAACCGGCAAGCCCGGTGTTGCGCTTGTCACCTCGGGTCCCGGTGCCACAAATGCGGTCACGGGTCTGACCGATGCGCTGATGGATTCGATCCCTCTGGTGGTTCTGACAGGTCAGGTGCCGACCTTCATGATCGGATCGGACGCGTTTCAAGAAGCCGACACCGTCGGCATTACCCGCCCCTGCACCAAGCATAACTGGCTGGTCAAGGACACGGACTCCTTGTCGGAAACGATGCACGAGGCATTTCACGTCGCCACGTCGGGCCGCCCCGGTCCGGTTCTGGTGGACATCCCCAAGGATGTGCAGTTCGCGTCGGGCGAATACAGCGCCCCAAAACCGTCGACATCGCATTATCAACCCGTTCTGAAAGGCGATCTGGACGAGATCACCGAACTGGTCGCCGCAATTGAAACAGCGAAAAAGCCAGTTTTCTATACGGGCGGCGGCGTTATAAACTCGGGTCCGGCGGCCAGCCAGCTGCTGCGGGAACTGGTGGATGCAACCGGTTTTCCGGTCACCTCAACTCTGATGGGTCTGGGGGCATATCCTGCATCAGGTGCAAACTGGTTGGGCATGCTGGGGATGCATGGTCTGTACGAAGCCAACCTGGCCATGCATGACTGTGATCTGATGATCAATATCGGCGCTCGGTTCGACGACCGGATCACCGGCCGGATTGATGCGTTTTCGCCCAATTCAAAGAAAGCGCATGTCGACATTGATCCATCCTCGATCAACAAGGTCATCCGCGTTGACATGCCGATCATCGGCGATGTGGCGCATGTGCTGGAAGATATTCTGAAGGTCTGGAAGGCGCGCGGCCGCAAGACGGACGCAGCGGCTGTCAAGCAATGGCAGGCCCAGATCAGCGACTGGCGCAAAATCAACTGCCTGGCCTTTACCAACAGCGAAACGTCGATCAAACCTCAGCACGCGTTGCAGCGGCTTGAAGAGCTGACCAAAAAGCATGACCGCTACATCACCACCGAGGTCGGCCAGCACCAGATGTGGGCCGCACAATATCTCGGGTTCGAAGACCCCAACCGCTGGATGACTTCGGGCGGTCTGGGCACGATGGGCTATGGCTTCCCTGCCTCAATCGGAGTTCAGATGGCCCACCCGGATGCGCTGGTGATCAACGTGGCCGGTGAAGCATCCTGGCTGATGAACATGCAGGAAATGGGCACCGCCGTTCAGTACCGCCTGCCGGTGAAACAGTTCATCCTGAACAATGAACGTCTGGGCATGGTCCGCCAGTGGCAGGAGCTGCTGCATGGCGAGCGCTATTCGCATTCCTGGTCCGAAGCGCTGCCTGATTTCGTCAAGCTTGCCGAGGCATTTGGCGCCAAGGGCATCCTGTGTTCCGACCCTGCTGATCTGGATGACGCGATCATGGAGATGATCAACTACGACGGTCCGGTGATCTTCGACTGTCTGGTTGAAAAGCACGAAAACTGCTTTCCCATGATCCCCTCCGGTAAAGCGCATAATGAGATGCTGCTGGGCGAAGCCGAAACGCAGGGCGTGATCGATTCCAAAGGCTCGGTTCTGGTGTGAGCCAATCGCATGATTTGGTCGGGCGTCGCATAACGCCCGGCGTCAAAAGGATGATGAAAGGGACATAAATGTCTGCCCTACATATCAAAAAAGGCTCCACCCGCCACTCAGCCTACAACCTACGGCCCACCTTTTCGGACGTGCAGGAGCGTCACACGATCGCGGTTCTGGTCGAAAACGAACCCGGTGTTCTGGCCCGTGTAATCGGCCTGTTCTCGGGGCGTGGCTATAATATCGAAAGCCTGACTGTCGCCGAGGTGGACCACACTGGGCACCTCAGCCGCATCACCATCGTCACCACCGGAACGCCGCAGGTGATCGAACAGATCAAGGCGCAGCTTGGTCGGATTGTGACAGTACATGACGTCCACGATTTGACGGTCGAGGGCCCCTCGGTCGAGCGCGAACTGGCCATCATCAAGGTTGTCGGACAAGGCGACAAACGGGTCGAGGCCTTGCGTCTGGCCGATATATTCCGCGCCAACGTGGTCGATAGCACTCTGAATTCGTTCATATTTGAAATCACCGGCGCGCCGGACAAGATCGACGCCTTTGCAGACCTGATGCGTCCGCTGGGCCTGATCGAGGTTGCCCGGACCGGTGTCGCTGCGCTGTTGCGCGGCGACTAAAATGACCGCCCGCCCCGGGATGACACCCCGGCGCGGGCACACCTGACGCGACCAGCGCAATCTATCTGCCGTCACTGGTCACGAAACAGGCCCCCATTTTGAGCGGCCGCACCCTGTTTCCCGATAAAGATCACTGTTTTTCGGATAAAGCCTATTGCGTTTGTCATTGGGCACGCTAGCCTCGTTGCTGCAACGCGACGTAGGGCAACGTTGCTTGGGGTCATCTGTACGATTGCGGTTAAGTGTTCGGAGTTCCGGGCGCACCTGTTGTGTTTCAAGACAAATACTTGCCCGGCATGGGACAGACATGACCAACGACATTCGCAGTCCAGCTGAGCTGCGCGCCATGTTCGGCTCGAACCTCAGGGAATTGGCACAGGATTATCGATCCGTATCGGCGCTGTGCCGTCAGCTTGGTATCAACCGAACGCAGTTCAACCGTTATCTGGGCGGCGAAAGCTTTCCCCGGGCCGATGTTCTGGACCGCATTTGCCGGTTCTTCGATGTGGACGCCCGTATTGTCCTGAAACCTCTGAACGATATTCAGACCGTTGCGCATCACCCTGCGTCTTCGGCGCTGACACAGTTTCTGGCATCAGGCTCCGAAGCTGCTGTCCCATCCCCGTTTGCACCCGGTTTTTACACCATGACAGTCAACCCGCAGACTAACCCCCAAGGTCTGCTGCTGTTCGCAACCCGTCTGCCTCAATGCACGTTGGTACGCGGTTATATGCCCCGTCATCTGACGTCCGCGACCTGCCCGAAAACCCGCGAAATTCAGGGCATTGCCACTTGCAGTGGCACACATGTGATGCTGCTGACTTCGCAACGCAACGGACATAACAGTCGCGTCTATGTTGTTGCTCCAAACGCCGGGCAATGGGCCGGAACACTTGTGACCCCTGCCAAACCGCACGACCCCAAACCTGTCGAGATGGTCCATCTGGGCCACGACATGTCAACGGTTCTGGCTGCGGCACGCAGCATGGTTGCACCGGGCGGCGCATCATCCCGGCCGCGACTGCATGTCAGCGCCCCCGCCTAAGTGGTCATCGCCTTGCGCGCATCACCTTCTGCGCGTGTGATCTGACGGTACAGATGCCAACTGGCGTGCCCCAGCAACGGCAACACGATCAACAGGCCCAGAAACCACGGCAGCATGGCCAGAAAGGTCAGCACAGCAACAAAGGCACCCCAGATCAGCATCACCGGTTTGTTCGACCGAACATAGTTGAAACTTGAAATCATGGCCGAAACAAAATCCAGCTCGCGATCCAACAGCATCGGGATCGAAAGCACGGTGATCATGTAAAGAAGGATTGCAAACACAGCGCCAACCGCTGTGCCCACAGCCAGCATCGTCAGTCCGTTTGCCGTCAGATACACGTCGATCGACGACGACACATTGGTCATGGTTGAAAGCCCCATGAACAGCGCAAAGATCATGTGACCCAAAAAGAACCAGAACAGAAACATGACCACAATGATCGCGCAGATGGACGGTAGCTGACGGCGGCTCTGATGCAGGACCACGCCGAATATCGCACCCAGATCAAGGCGATCGCCCTGCTCCAGCCGATGCGACACTTCGTATAGCCCAACGGCCGCAAACGGGCCGATCAAAGGGAAACCGATGGCCGCAAGAACCAGCCAATAGCTGGTGCCGGTCTGCATCGTGACCCAGGCCATCGCCCATCCGGCCAACACGTAAAACCCTGCAAAGATCAGACCGAACTGAGGCGCGCTGCGAAAATCCGCCCAGGCTTGGCGCAGCGCCGCTTTCAGCATGTCCAGATTGGCAGGGCGCGTATCCGGGACACCAAAAGGCTTTTCCATTTGCCGTTCCTCCTCGATCTTTGCGTCTTACGGCATCGCGGGCCGCCTTTGCGGCCATCGGGTCTCTGCATGATAGGCCGCGCCCATCCCAAGCAATTGCGCGTCCGCACCACGCGGACCGAACAGTTGCAACCCCATAGGTAACCCCGTTGGCCCAAAGCCGGCGGGCACCGCCAGGCAGGGCAACCCGATCAGACTGACAGGCACTGTCACCTGCATCCAGCGATGATATGTGTCCATCGCCGTATCGCCTATCCGGTCCGGATACGCGATATCCACATCAAATGGCCAAACCTGCGCAGATGGCAGAACCAGAGCATCAAAGCGCTGGAACACATCGCTGGCGGTCCGGAACCACTCGGACCGCACAAGGCTGGCGCGATGCACCTCCTGCGCGCTCAGAGCCTGACCACGCGCAAGCTCCCATTGCGCGCTGTCCTTCAGGTCCGCATGCTGATCCAGCAACGGCTCCAGCCCCATGGCGACGCTCCAGGCGCGCAGGCATGTCCAGCTGTCCCAGATGCGCCCGGCCTCAAAGGGCGGGTCAACCGGTTCCACCTGCGCCCCAAGCCATTCAAATATTGCCAGGGCGTCCCGGCACAGCTTCAAAATACCGGTCTCCATCGGAAAGGCCCCACCCCAGTCACCCAGCCATCCGATGCGCATTCCGCTCAGATCAAACGCGCGCACAGGCGCAACCGGATCGCTGCGGTGTACCAGAGGTATCCGCCGATCCGGTCCCGAGATCACATCCAGCAACACACCCAGATCCTGAGGGCTGCGCGCCATCGGGCCCAAGGTCGACAATTGATGCAGAAACCCATCGCCAACCGGGTCGGACGGCACCCGGCCCCAGCTGGGCCTGAACCCGTAGACATTGTTCCAGGCGGCCGGATTGCGCAGGCTGCCCATCATGTCAGAACCATCTGCCAGCGCAACCATCCCCGTCGCCAGCGCAACGGCAGCGCCACCCGACGAGCCGCCGCAACTGCGCGCGGGGTCATACGGGTTACGCGTCGGACCATATACCGGATTGAACGTATGAGAGCCCAGTCCGAACTCAGGCGTATTGGTCTTGCCGATCAGAATGGCCCCGGCCGCGCGCATGCGCGCCACGATCAGATCATCGGTATCCGGTACAAAATCACGAAACACGGACGCGCCTTGCGATGACACAACGCCCGCAACGTTCACCAGATCCTTCACCGCAATTGGCAATCCGTGCAGCGCACCGCGGGCAGGCCCGGAATCCAGCATCGATGCCTCGGACATCAGCGCATCTTCATCCCGCAAGGCAACAATGGCATTGACGTCGCCATTGACCTGCCCGATCCGCCGCAATGTGGACCGCATGACATCAACGGCCGATATGGTGCCAGAGGATAAATCCGCCAGCAATTCTGTTGCAGAAATCGTCGTCAGGTCCATCAGCGGCTCCGCCAGCCTGGCTTCAGTTAACACCTGTCAGCCTAGACCCTGTCATGCGCCATTTGAACCGATATCTTAGGTGCCGGTGTGCCGCCCGAAGTCCCCCGCGCATCAGCGATCCGCTTCATCTGGCCAAAAATATCCCGGGGGAGCCGCGGCTTGCCGCGGCGGGGGCAGAGCCCCCCGCCCGTCTAATCGCCCTGCGCTTCGGACCGGCTTTTGCCTGACACGTTCAACGCCAGTGTCGCTGCCATAAACTCGTCCAGATCGCCATCCAGAACACCCTTGGTGTCCGAGGTTTCGTGATTGGTCCGCAGATCCTTAACCATTTGATAAGGCTGCAACACATATGATCGGATCTGGTTGCCCCAACCCGCATCACCTTTGGCCTCGTGGGCTGCGTTGATATCCGCATTGCGGCGGTCCAGCTCTTGCTGGTACAGGCGCGATTTCAGCGCTTTCATGGCGATGTCACGGTTCTGATGCTGCGATTTCTCGGAACTTGTCACAACGATGCCAGTGGGGATATGCGTGATCCGCACTGCCGAATCCGTTGTGTTGACGTGCTGTCCGCCCGCGCCCGACGATCTGTAAGTGTCGATCCGAATATCAGAAGGGTTCACCTCGATCTCGATATTGTCGTCCACCACCGGATAGACCCAGACCGAGCTGAACGACGTGTGCCGCTTGGCGGCCGAGTCAAACGGTGAAATCCGCACCAGCCGATGCACTCCACTTTCCGATTTCAACCAGCCATAGGCGTTGTGGCCAGAGATTTTGTATGCAGCAGATTTGATACCGGCTTCTTCGCCCGACGTTTCGGATTGCAGTTCGACCGTATACCCCTTTTTTTCGGCCCAGCGAATATACATCCGCGCCAGCATCGACGCCCAGTCGCAGCTTTCCGTGCCGCCCGCGCCCGAATTGATTTCAAGAAAGGTGTCGTTGCTGTCCGCTTCGCCATCCAACAACGCTTCAAGCTCTTTCTTGGCGGCTTTCGACTGCAATGACCTGATGGCTGCCTCGGCGTCCTGGACAACCTCGTCATCCTCTTCCATCTCGCCCAGTTCAATCAGTTCGACATTGTCGCTCAGATCGGTCTTGATGGATTCATAAGTCTCGATCGCATCGACCAGCATCTGCCGATCGCGCATCAGTTTCTGCGCGTTTTCGGGGCTGTCCCATAAATTGGGATCTTCGACGCGTGCGTTGAATTCCTCAAGCCGGTGCGGTGCGGTTTCATAGTCCATGCGCTGCGCCAGCAGCTCCAGCGACTTTTCTATGTCCGCCACGATATTCTGGGTTTCGGCGCGCATGGTCTTGTCCCAACTTGCTCAATCAGGCCTGCGTGATAACAAGAGGTGCAGGCCACCACAAGACAGGCAAACCGGGAATGCAGGATGCCCTGCAACAGTTTTTCAACCAGTGGCGACTGACGCCGATCGCGCAGGTTGCCGAAACCGGTCATGCGCAGGTGTGGAAAGTGGAACAAACACAGGGCGCTTTGGCCGCGCTCAAGCTGTACCACCGCCAGGACACAGGCAACGAAGGACCGGGCATTTGCTTGCTGCAACACTGGCAGGATCGTGGGGCTGTCACGGTGATTGCCACATCGCCTTCCGCCGTTTTGATGGAATGGCTCGACGGTCCGTCGCTGGACCAGATCGCACGGGATGGCAATCCTGATCGCGCGATGACGATGCTGGCGCAGACTGCAATCCAACTGCATGCTCAGCCAATCCCGCGGCTTGATGACCTGGTGCCGCTGGAAACCGTATATGCGCCGTTTCTGAAATGCCGCTTTGCGCCGGACTGCCCGCCCGAGCTGCGCAAGAACATGCAACGCGGCAAGAGCCTTGCCCGAACGCTTTTGAGCACACAACACATCAGACAGCCGCTGCACGGCGATCTTCATTACGGCAATGTCATACTGGATCAGAACGGGCTGCGCGTTTTCGATGCAAAAGGATATGCTGGCGATCCCGCGTTTGAACTGGCCAATGCGCTGCGCAATCCCAAAGATCTGCCTGATCTTGTACGCCGGCCCGCGCAGATCAACACCGGTTTGATCCGGTTTTCGCAAGCCTTGCAAACATCGCGCAAACGGCTTGCTGAATGGGCCGCCGCCAAATGCGCCTTGTCGATATTCTGGAGATCGAACGGCCCTGTCAGCGCTGATGACGAGGCCGATCTGCTAGATCTTTTGCTGCACGCTGCGGATCAATAAAGCCCGCCGGTCGATACATCACCCTGCGTTGCTTTGGGGCCCACAATCACAGTCTGCCCGGTCGAGGTCTGCACCTGCACGCCAGCCCGCTGAACCTCTTCGAACAGCGGCAGGTCCGAGCCGATGGCAAAGCCGCCGTCATAAATCCGGTCAATAAAGCCGTCGACTCCGTCACGGAAATATTCAGCAACCACATATTCGCCGCTGGCGTCTTCGGGCAGACGCGCACCGCTGAACCGGTCGATCTTGATAAAGTGTCCGCCCGGTGGCACTTCGAACGGACCGCCGCCAAACTTTTCTACCGCTTTTTCCATAAAGCTCTGGAACACCGGGCCACACATGGTACCGCCATAGGCCCCCCGGCCCATCGGGCGCGGACGGTCGTAGCCGATATAGCAACCGGCCACGATGTTCGAGGTAAAGCCGATGAACCACGCATCCTTGGATTCGTTGGTTGTACCTGTCTTGCCAGCGGTCGGCACCGGCAGGTTGACGACACGTGACGCAGTGCCGCGATCCACCACGCCTTTCATCATTGATGTCAACTGATACGCGGTGACCGCATCCATCACCTGACTGCGATTGGTTTCGATGGTCGGCGACTCGTCCGGTTCCAGCCAGCTGGAGTTGCAATCCAGACACTGTCGGTCATCATGGCGATAGATCGTCTCGCCAAAGCGGTCCTGAATGCGGTCGACCAACGTGGGTTCGACCCGCTCACCCCCATTGGCAAACATCGCATAAGCCGCAACCATCTTGTACAGCGTGGTTTCTTCGGATCCCAGCGAGTTGGCCAGAAACGCGCCCATGCGATCATAAACGCCAAAGCGTTCGGCATAACCGGCGACGACGGGCATCGTTACCTCTTGCGCCAGACGGATGGTCATCAGGTTCCGCGACTGTTCGATCCCGGTACGCAGCGGTGTCGGACCATAGAACTTATTCGTTGAGTTCTTGGGGCGCCACAGCCCTTGCGGCGTATTCACCTCAATCGGCGCGTCCACGACAATGGTTGCCGGGCTATAGCCACTGTCCAGCGCAGCGGCGTAGACAAAGGGCTTGAAGGATGATCCGGGCTGGCGCTGCGCCTGCGTGGCGCGGTTGAACACGGTGTCCTGATACGAAAACCCGCCCTGCATGGCCAGAACGCGGCCCGAGTTCACATCCATGGCGACAAACCCGCCCTGCACCTCGGGCACCTGACGGGCGGACCATTGCCCCTCTTCCCCGGCCATCACAAGGATCACGTCGCCGCGCTTGAAGTTGTCGAAGAAGTTGCCCTGCATCCATTTGATATCGGATCGCGGGATGATGCCATCGGACGGCCCATCTTCGATTCCGACCGTCAATTGCTGCTCGGCGACATCCATTACAACCGCCGGATACCATTGCGTTGGCAGCACCACGTCGCGTGGGATTTCCATCAGCGACAGCGCCTCGCGCCACTGTGCCTCATCGACCAGTTGCTCTTCAGCGATGACTTCGCCGGTTCCGCGCCACCTGCCGCGGGACAAGTCATATTTCTGCAACGCCTCGCGCAGCGCGCGGGCCGCTTCGACCTGCATTTCTTCGTCGACCGAGGCGCGGACGGTGAAGCCGCCGGTAAAGAACTCGCCCTCCCCAAAATCCTCGCTTAGCTGACGGCGGATTTCGTCGGTAAAGTAGTCGCGCGGTGGCAGCGCAGTGCGAAAGCTCTCAAAGTCGCCATTCTGGACCGAGCGCAACGGCATCTCGACCTCGGCCTCATAGGTCGCCTGGTCGATATAGCCGTTCTGGTTCATCTCGCGCAGCACATAGTCGCGGCGCGCCAGCAGGCGTTCCTTTTGCCGAACCGGATGGTAATCGGATGGCGCCTTGGGCATCGCAGCCAACATCGCAGCCTCGTGCGGGGCAAGCTCCTGCAAGGTTTTGTTGAAATAGGTCTGCGCTGCGGCGGTTACACCATATGAATTCTGGCCCAGAAAAATCTCGTTCATATACAGTTCGAGGATCTGTTCTTTATCCAGCGTATCCTCAAGCCGGGTGGCAAGGATGATTTCCTTGATCTTGCGTTCAGCCCGGCGGTCGCCGGACAACAGAAAGTTCTTCATGACCTGCTGCGTGATGGTCGACGCCCCGCGCACGGTTTCGCCCTTGGTGCGCACAGCCTCAACACCGGCGGCGATGATCCCACGCGGGTCATAGCCCTGATGCGTGTAGAAATTCTTGTCTTCTGCCGAGATGAAGGCCTGTTTGATCAGATCAGGAATTTCCTCGGACGGGGTGAACAGGCGGCGTTCCTGCGCGAATTCATCGATCAGATGACCTTTGCCCGAGTAAATCCGGCTGATCGTCGGCGGTTTGTACTGGGCCAGCGATTCATGGCTGGGCAGATCGCGGCCATACATCCAGAACACGGCGCCGATTACCAGCGCCGCCATGAAAATACCCAAGGTCACGAGGCTGAACACCGCCCCGAAAATCGAAAGAATGAACCGGATCACGTTACTGCCTTTTTCTCGCGCTGCGGCCTATATAGGGGCATGCCGCCCAAGGGTCAAAACCACAGGCGTATTATAGCCGTTTTGCGCCGCAAGGTCACTGACCAATCAGGGATCGGCGGATCAAATCCTGCTGACGCCAGTCTTCCAGACCGCGATGTATCCCCAACGCCATGCGACCGCGCCAGTCCGGGTCCTTGATGTTCTTCAGATCGCGCGGGCTGGACAAAAACCCCAGCTCGACCAGAACCGAGGGGATGTCGGCTGCTTTGAGCACGGAAAATGACGCCTTTCGCAACGGCTTACGGTTCATCGGCCCGCCTTGTTGCGTCATGCCATTGGCTAACGCCCGAGCCAGCGCCTGCGTACGCGGCATGGTTTCCTGTCGTGCCATGTCCAGCAGAACATCGGTGACCTGATCATCGGCCCCGTTCAGATCAATGCCTGCGATCAGGTCGCTGCGATTGTGCCGTTCCGCCAGCTTGATGCTGGCCACGTCCGAGGCGTCTTCGGACAATGTATACACCGCCGCGCCATGTGCCTGCCCTTCGGACAGCGAATCCGCATGCAAAGAAATGAACACGTCAGCCCCGGCCCTGTGGGCCAGCGCCACGCGTCGCTCCAGTGACACAAAATGATCGTCGACGCGCGTCAGCACAACCTCGTACCCGCCCGCGCGCAGCAATACCTCGCGCAGTTCACGGGCGAAGGTCAGCATCATTGTCTTTTCGTTGATATCACCAACTTCGGCGCCGGGATCAATACCGCCATGACCCGGATCCAACATGACCCGCAGCGTTTGGCCGTTTGGGCGGGGATTGGGTTGCGCCACATGTGCCGGTTCGGGCAAATCCCAGCCGGGATTGCGCGGCGCGCCCGCACGTGCGTTGAACGCGTCGAAATCGACGCCTTTCAGGCTGAGCGATAGCAGTGCCGAGCCTGCGTGTTCATCCACCTGCAATTCGGCTTTGTCCACCGCCATCGGCGCGCCCAGTTCCAGCACCAGACGGGACCAGCCCGGCACGTAGGCACCAAACTGTACATCGCTGATACGCTCTGTTTGCAGGAAATCGTCGCGGTTCAGGCCGCTCCAGTCGACCTCTTTGAAATCCAGAACCATCCGGTAAGGATCGCGCAAGGTAAAGACACGGTAAGGCACGCCCTGACTAAGGCCAAGATCGACGCGCACCCCCGCGCGCCCGGTTTCGACGATCCGGCTCTGATCCGGCTGAATACGCGCAAGCGCGCTGAAATCCTGCGCAAACGCAGCCCCGCACAGCGCCCAGATCAGCGCGATACAAAATATGATCCTGCTCATGGCCTCAAGTTTTCCCGAGATCGCTTTGCAGGCAGCCTAGCGCACCTGACGGCTTTTGTGAACGGTTTAGACCTGTTCAGCCTGCGGGGATCGCCGGGCCATGAACAGGCGCAGCCGCTCCAGCCCTTCGCGAATGTCAGCGGTGCTGCTGGCATAGGAAAACCGCAGCGTTTTGTGACCGCGCTGAGGATCAAAATCCAGCCCCGGCGTGACGGCGACACCAGCCTTGTCCAGAATCTCGGCCGCAAATGCGCGGCTGTCATCGGTCAGAGCGGACACATCGGCATAAACATAGAATGCACCATCCGGCGGCGCGATGTTGGTGAAACCGGCGGCCGGAAGCCCGCTGAGCATCAGCGCCCGGTTCTGGCGGTAAACATCCAGATTGCCCTGCAATTCGTCATCACATTCCATCGCGGCCAGCGCCGCAACCTGACTGGCGTGGGGGGCGCAGATGAACATGTTCTGGGAAATCCGTTCGATCACGCGCACCTGATCTTCGGGCACCACCATCCAGCCGACCCGCCAGCCGGTCATCGAGAAGTATTTTGAGAACGAGTTGATGACGTAGCATTCGTCCGTCAGCTCCAGCGCCGTCACGGCTTTGGCTTCGTATTCCAGCCCATGATAAATCTCGTCACTGATAAACGACGCGCCCTGATCCTGCGCCGCCTTGATCAATGCACCCATCGCGCCCCGATCCAGCATGGTCCCGGTTGGATTCGCGGGCGACGCGACCATCACCCCTTGCAGATCAAGCCCTGAGAAGTCGGCTGGAACAGGTTGCATTCGGTTTTCCGGGGCGGCGGGCAGATCGACGGCGACCAGTCCCAGCGCTTTCAGGATCTGCCTGTAGGACGGATAGCCCGGGGCCCCGATGCCAACCCGATCTCCGCTGTCGAACAGCGCAGTGAAGGCCAGCAGAAATCCACCGGAGGACCCCGGAGTGATCACAACACGTTCGGGGTTGAGGTCGACATTGTACCATTCACCATACATCTGCGCGATCCGGTTGCGCAACGCCGGCAGGCCCAGGGACACGGTATACCCCAGCGGCGCCCGCGTCATAGCCGTCGCCAAAGCCCGGGTTGCGCCTTCGGGGGCGCCGGTTCCGGGCTGTCCGACCTCCATGTGAATGATGCGTCGTCCGCCTTCTTCTGCACGGCGCGCGGCCTCCATCACGTCCATCACGATGAAGGGATCGACTCCGGACCGGGTTGAGTTTCTCATGCCCATCTCCCATGTTTCTGCCATGGCTTTTGAGCGCGTATCCCGTCTGGCGTCAATCCCGGCCCTGATGCTGGCGGCTTTGGCGTGGCTGACGGGCAGCCTGCACGCTCATGCGCAAAGCCTGATCCGGGACCCCGATATCGAACACGGGTTGCGCGAATTGGCGTTTCCAGTTCTGCGCGCGGCCGGTCTAAGCACCAATCGTGTCCGAATTCTGGTGGTCAATGACAGCACCTTCAATGCCTTTGTCATCGACTACAACGCGATCTATCTGAATTACGGCCTGATTCTGAATGTTGACAGTCCCGAAATGCTGCAAGCTGTTATCGCACACGAAGCCGCCCACATCGCCAATGGCCATCTGGCCCGACGCTATCAAAATCTGGAAGACGCCCGCAGAAAGGCCGGGTTTGGCACCGCGTTGGCCCTGATCGCGGCAGCGGCCGGTAGTGGCGAAGCGGCGGTGGGCATCGCGGCCGGCACCAATGCGTCGGCTCTGCGCGGATTTTTAGGGCATACGCGGGCCGAAGAAGCGTCGGCCGATCGCAGCGCGTCAAGCTATCTCAGATGGGCCGGGATTTCGCCCAGCGGCATGGTCAGACTGCATCGCAAATTCGCCGGTCAGGAACTGCTGAGCGAGGCCAATCAGGACCCCTATATGCGGTCTCATCCGACCAGCCGCGAACGCCTGCGCGCTGCCGAAGCCTTTCTTGAAGAATTCGGGGACAAGGCCCAGTCCGATGCTAACGCCGATTACTGGTTTGCCCGCGTCAAAGGCAAGCTGTCGGCCTTTCTGCGGTCGCCAGGCTGGACATTGCGTCGCGCCAAGGAAGAAAATGACGCGGATATTCGTCTGATGCGCGAAGCGTCCGCGCATCACCAGAACCGCGATCTGGCCAAAGCCCGCGCCGCCATTGATGCCGCGCTGGACATACGACCGGATGACCCGTTCTATTTCGAGCTGAAAGGCCAGATCCTGCTGGAGAACCGGCAGATATCCGAAGCAACCGCAGCCTACAGCATGGCAGCCGAGATGGCACCCCGCGACGCGCTGATCATGGCCGGATACGGCCGGGCGCTGCTGGCGCAGGGCAACACGAACGAGGCATTGGACATGCTTGAAAAGGCACGCGATCGCGACTATCGCAATGCAAGACTAATGCAGGATCTTGGCATGGCCTACGCCAAGGTCGGCAAGACCGGTATGGCCTCGGTCGTGACAGCGGAAAGGTATGCCTTGCAGGGTCGTCTGGACGATGCAGGCATTCATGCAAAACGCGCCATCGGGCAGTTGCCCGAAGGCTCACCTGGTTGGCAAAGGGCACAAGATGTGCTGATTGCCTCGGAACGCGCAAATAAAGACAAAAGGAAACGGAAATGATCCTCAGACATGCCGCACCCGCCCTTCTGGGGCTTTCCCTGATAACCGGACCTGCTCAGGCGCTGGACCTGAATGCGATGAGCGAGGATGAAAAGGCGCAGTTCGGCGCTCAGGTCCGCGACTATCTTCTGGAAAATCCCGGTGTCATCGTCGAAGCCATCACCCTTTTGGAACAACAGCAGGCTGTCGCCGAGGCGCAGGCAGACAAAGAGCTGGTGGCCGCCAATGCCGAAGAATTGTTCAATGACGGCTATAGCTGGGTGGGCGGGAACCCGGATGGCGATATCACGCTGGTCGAATTTCTGGATTACCGCTGCGGCTATTGCCGCCGGGCCGTACCCGAGGTCGCCAACCTGTTGGCCGAGGACGGCAATATTCGCCTGGTGATCAAGGAATTCCCGATTCTGGGCGACGCATCGGTACAGTCCTCGCGCTTTGCCGTGGCAACCAAACATGTGGCGGGCGACGACGCGTATAAACAGGTGCACGACGCCCTGGTAGAGTTCAGCGGAGAGCCTTCCGAGGTGGCCCTGCGCCGCATCTCGGATGGTCTGGGACTGGACAGCGACGCCATTCTGGCCGCGATGGACAGCGATCAGGTCACGGACGAGATCAGCCGCACCCGCGCCCTGGCGCAGCGCATGCAGATCACCGGAACGCCGTCATTTGTACTGGGCACCGAAATGCTGCGCGGGTTTTTACCTGCTGAGCAAATGCAGCAGATTGCCGAAGGTGTGCGGGCCGAACAGGGTTAATTGCTCAAGGGGCGGAGCGATCCGCCCCGGACTCACTGACCCATTCAGGCGTTTCCATCCGCTGCTGCTTTGGCCTGAATACAGACGTTCAGAGCATCGGCCCCTGCCTGCGTTGCGCCTGTTCCGGGGACCGGGCTGACAACCGGTGCGCGGGTTGCCGCCGACTGGTATTGCCCTGGCGCATCCACGCCCTGTCATACTGCTTCACTAAGAAAAAAGAACCACTAACACTACACCCTATCTAAAGAAATAGAATGAAGGAAAAACAAAGTTAAAGCTACAAGTCGCGTATCTAAAAACCGTGCTCCGTAAGGGAACACACAGTCACAAAC
>JBCCIK010000014.1:0-44861 GCA_039028255.1 Pseudomonadota bacterium
CCCGGGGTGATCACGCCCGATGCCTGCAAGATCGGCATTAGGCCCGGACATATCCACAACCGCGGTTCCTGCGGGGTGGTCTCGCGGTCGGGGACTTGGACCTATGAGGCGGTGAAGCAAACCACCGATGTTGGGCTGGGTCAAAGCACCTGCGTCGGCATCGGCGGCGACCCCATTAAAGGCACCGAGCATATCGACGTGCTGGAATGGTTCCTGGCCGATGACGAGACCGAGTCGATCATCATGATCGGTGAGATCGGTGGCTCTGCCGAGGAAGAAGCCGCGCAGTTCTTGGCGGATGAGGCCAAGAAGGGCCGCAAGAAGCCGACCGCGGGTTTCATCGCAGGCCGCACCGCCCCTCCGGGCCGCCGCATGGGCCACGCGGGCGCGATTGTCGCCGGCGGCAAAGGCGGTGCCGAGGACAAGATCGAAGCCATGCGCTCGGCCGGTATCGTCGTGGCCGAAAGCCCGGCGCAGCTGGGAGAGGCTGTGTTGGAAGCGATTGGGTAAGCGCGATGGCGCGCCATAGCATAGGCTTTGCGGAGCGGGGGAAGAAGTTCCCTCGCTTTCGGCATGTTTTGGCCTTTGTTCTTGGTGGCCTGCACTTCGCCGCAATAGCTAGTGCGAACGCGTCGCCTGACTTCTCCAAGCCAACAAAGGACGTAATCGAACTTTGCACTTGGTCGACCGAGGATAGCGCAACTGTTGCGAAAGAGTTTTATGCAAGAGGGTGGAAGCCTTTCCGAGCACCCTTCACTGACGAAATGCTGAATATTGTCGCGGACGGATATTTACTGCCTGCATTTACCTACAAGGATCACAACCCGCTAGAGTTGGATCTAGAAACTGGAGTGTCTATCGGAATTCTCGATCACGTAAACGCAATTTCTGAAGAGGCAGAATTAGGCTACTATGAAGTGTTGTGGACGGACCAAGACTCTATCGCATTTTTGTTGCTGTCTGACCGCAAAGGCGGCACTGCTTCCGGCGAAAGTTTGGGTTGTAACTATTCCAGTACTTCGACCGATGACACTACAAAAATTAGAGATGCAATCTGGGCATTTAACATCAAGGACCTAGGTGAAACTCGCGAGCGTGGGTATGGTCCGTCTAGGTATCTTTCGGCGACAACTTGGGGATACCCATCCGGCCAAACCAACATAAACGCGCAGGATTTGGACAGGGAGCCTGTCGAACTTATAAATCGCCCACTTCGAGAGCCCGATCTGGGTGCCGGCCCCGCAAAAATTAGATTTTGGAGATTTGACGAAGTGGAGTTCAACGCGGCCTTCGCCAGAACGCCTCATACCGCCTTAACTCTGGACATAAGTCGTCGCACAATAAGGCAAAAGCCATGACCTTCTCTGACGCCATTCGCACCTGTTTCTCCAAGTTCTTCACCTTTTCGGGTCGCGCCTCGCGGCCCGAGTATTGGTTCTTTTTCCTGTTCATCGTGATTTGGAGTGTCATTGCCGGAATCATCGATGCGCAGTTCTTCACTCAGGTCTCGGTAACCGAGAGTAGCGAGGTGAAATCTGTCGCCGCCACGTCCTCACAACCGGTTCAAAGCATCGTCAGCCTCATCGTCTTCTTCCCGCATCTGGCGGTGGCATGGCGTCGGATGCACGATACCGGGCGCAGTGGTCTTTATGCTCTGCTGCCGATCCTGCTGATCCTCGGGGCTGCGGCCGTTCTGTTCTTCGGCATCGGCCTTGCCTCGAGTTTTCAGCATGGTGGCAGTTTGGACATTCTGTTCACCCGTGCCACTCTGCTGATCGTCATTCCGACACTCATCGTTCTGTTTGTGTCGCCCCTCCTGGTTCTGTGGTGGCTGTCCCGCCCCAGCCAGCCAGGCACCAACCAATACGGTCCCAACCCACATGAGGTAGCCCAATGACCGAACACACGCCCAACTCTGCCTTTCATGCCTCAAGCTTTATGCAGGGGCACAATGCGGAATACCTGGAGCAGCTTTATGCCCAGTACACCAAAGATCCGAGTGCGGTCGATGCCGCCTGGATCGAGTTTTTCCGGGCGATGGGTGATGCCGGCCCGGATGTGCAGCGCGAGGCTGAGGGGCCGTCTTGGGCGCGCTCCGACTGGCCGCCGATGCCGGCTGACGATCTGACCGGCGCGTTGACCGGTGAATGGGCCGAGATCGACGCCAAGGCCGCCGGTACGAAGATCAAGGAAAAAGCTGCGGACAAAGGCGTTGAGGTCAGCGAAGACCAGATCAAGCGCGCGGTGCTGGACAGTCTGCGGGCGCTGATGTTGATCCGTGCTTATCGCATCCGGGGCCATCTGGCCGCCAACCTGGACCCGTTGGGCATGCGCACGGCCAGCACGCATCCGGAACTGGACCCGAAAACATACGGCTTTACTGATGCGGATATGGATCGCCCTATCTTTATCGACAACGTACTGGGTTTGCAGATGGCCAGCATGCGCCAGATTGTCGAGATCGTGAAACGGACCTATTGCGGAACGTTCGCGCTGCAGTACATGCATATCTCAGACCCCGAGCAGGCCGCCTGGTTGAAGGAACGGATAGAAGGCTATGGTAAGGAAATCGCCTTTACCAAGGAAGGGCGCAAGGCGATCCTGAATAAGATGGTCGAGGCCGAGGGCTTTGAGAAATTCCTGCATGTTAAATACATGGGTACCAAACGCTTTGGTCTGGATGGCGGCGAAAGCCTGATTCCCGCGATGGAGCAGATCATCAAGCGTGGTGGCGCGCTGGGGGTCAGCGACATTGTCATCGGCATGCCGCACAGGGGCCGTCTGAACATACTGGCCAACGTGATGCGCAAACCATACCGGGCCATTTTCAATGAGTTCCAGGGCGGCAGTTTCAAACCCGAGGATGTGGATGGTTCAGGCGATGTGAAATACCACCTTGGCGCGTCCAGTGACCGCGAATTCAACGGCAACAGCGTTCACCTGTCGCTGACAGCAAATCCCAGCCATCTCGAGGCGGTGAATCCGGTCGTGCTGGGCAAAGTCCGCGCCAAGCAGGATCAGTTGAAGAACACCGATCGCACCAAGGTGATGGGTATTCTGCTGCACGGGGATGCGGCTTTTGCCGGTCAGGGCGTGGTGGCCGAAGGGTTCGGCCTGTCCGGTCTGAAAGGGCACAAGACCGGCGGTACGATGCATATCGTGGTCAACAACCAGATCGGCTTTACCACCGCGCCGCATTTTTCGCGGTCTTCGCCATATCCGACGGATATCGCCCTGATGGTCGAAGCACCGATCTTCCACGTGAACGGCGACGATCCAGAGGCGGTCGTGCACGCCGCCAAAGTGGCCACCGAGTTCCGCCAGAAGTTCCACAAGGACGTGGTGATCGACATCTTCTGTTATCGGCGGTTTGGTCACAATGAGGGCGACGAGCCCATGTTCACCAATCCGATCATGTACAAAAAGATCAAGACACATAAGACCACGCTGTCTCTGTACACCGAGCGTCTGGTCAAGGACGGTCTGATCCCCGAAGGCGAGATCGAGGATATGAAGGCCGCGTTTCAGGCGCACCTGAACGATGAGTTCGAAGCCGGCAAGGATTACAAACCCAACAAGGCCGACTGGCTGGACGGTCGCTGGTCGCATCTGGACAAAAACCGCGACGAATACGTACGCGGCGAAACCGCCATTTCTGCCGATACGATGGCACAGGTCGGAAACGCGCTGACACATGCGCCGGCTGACATATCGGTTCATAGGACGGTTGCACGGTTGCTGGATCACAAAAAGCAGATGTTTGACACTGGCACAGGGTTTGACTGGGCAACCGGCGAGGCGCTGGCCTTTGGATCGCTGCTGACCGAAGGGTATCCGGTGCGTTTGTCCGGCCAGGATGCAACCCGGGGAACGTTCTCACAGCGTCACTCGGGCTTTGTGCATCAGGAGAACGAAGAACGCTATTACCCGCTGAACAACATTCGCGATGGTCAGTCGAAATACGAAGTCATCGACTCGATGCTCAGCGAATACGCGGTGTTGGGTTTCGAATATGGATATTCGCTGGCGGAACCAAATGCCCTGACCTTGTGGGAGGCACAGTTTGGCGACTTTGCCAATGGTGCGCAGATCATGTTCGATCAGTTCATCAGCTCGGGCGAAAGCAAGTGGTTGCGGATGTCCGGTCTGGTCTGCCTGCTGCCCCACGGGTTCGAAGGGCAAGGGCCCGAGCATTCGTCAGCGCGACTGGAGCGGTTCCTGCAAATGTGTGGCCAGGACAACTGGATTGTAGCCAACTGCACCACGCCCGCGAATTACTTCCATATTCTGCGCCGTCAGTTGCACCGAACCTTCCGCAAACCGCTGATCCTTGTGACGCCCAAGTCCTTGCTGCGGCACAAAATGGCTGTCAGCAAAGCCGAAGAGTTTGTCACCGGGTCAAGCTTTCACCGCGTGTTGTGGGATGACGCCCAACACGGGAACTCGGACACCAAGCTTGTTTCAGATGACAAAATCAAGCGCGTCGTGATGTGTTCGGGCAAAATCTACTATGATCTGCTGGAGGAACGCGATGCGCGCGGTATCGAAGATGTCTATCTGATGCGGATCGAGCAATATTATCCGTTCCCGGCCCATTCGCTGATCAATGAACTTGAGCGCTTTAAGGGGGCCGAGATCATCTGGTGTCAGGAAGAACCCAAGAACCAGGGGGCCTGGACGTTCATAGAACCCAACATCGAATGGGTCCTGACCCGGATCAAGGCCAAGCACACACGGCCGCGCTATGTCGGGCGTGCCACATCAGCCTCGCCCGCGACAGGCCTGGCCAGCCAACACAAAGCCCAACAAGAAGCGCTGGTGAACGAAGCGCTGAGCATTGAAGGAAAATAATCGATGTCCATTGAAGTTCGTGTTCCCACGCTAGGCGAATCCGTCACCGAAGCCACGGTAGCGACTTGGTTCAAGAAGCCCGGCGATGCTGTCGCGGTTGACGAGATGCTGTGTGAGCTTGAAACCGACAAGGTCACTGTCGAGGTGCCCGCTCCGGCAGCGGGTGTGATGGGTGAGATCATTGCCGCCGAAGGTGACACAGTGGGTGTCGACGCCCTGCTTGCAACAATCGCCGCAGGCGACGGGGCGGCTGCGGCACCTGCTCCTACAGCGGCCGCAGTTGCGCCGACGCCTGCCCCCGGTGACTCAGGAGGCAGCGTCGATGTTATGGTCCCTACGCTGGGCGAATCGGTGACCGAAGCCACTGTTTCGACCTGGTTCAAGCAGGTTGGCGACAGTGTCGCGCAGGATGAAATGCTGTGCGAGCTGGAAACTGACAAGGTTTCTGTCGAGGTTCCGGCCCCTGCCACAGGCGTGTTGTCCCAGATTGTGGCCCCTGAAGGAACCACTGTGGACGCAACGGCCAGGCTGGCCGTGATTTCGGACGCAACAGCCGGCGCCGCAACGGTTCCGGCCGCTGCGGCGTCAGTGTCCGTCGCTGCGGCAGCTGAAGGCAAAGACGTGGCCAATGCTCCATCGGCCGAAAAAGCCATGGCCGAAGCTGGTCTATCGGCGGATCAGGTAACAGGAACCGGCCGTGACGGGCGGATCATGAAAGAAGATGTGGCAAAAGCGGTTGCAACAGGATCGGCCCCAGCGCCTGCGGCGGCTGTGCCCACCCCGGTTGCCCAGGCGCCGCGCGCACCGGTTGCAGCGCAGGACGAAGCCCGGGAAGAGCGGGTCCGCATGACCCGTCTGCGCCAAACCATCGCCAAACGTCTGAAGGACGCCCAAAACACCGCTGCGATCCTGACCACCTTTAACGAGGTGGACATGACCGAGGTGATGGCCCTGCGCAGCCAGTACAAAGACCAGTTCGAAAAGAAGCAT
This sequence comes from Pseudomonadota bacterium, assembly GCA_039028255.1. Classification (GTDB taxonomy): domain Bacteria; phylum Pseudomonadota; class Alphaproteobacteria; order Rhodobacterales; family Rhodobacteraceae; genus Ruegeria. Next base: position 5,842 of record JBCCIK010000014.1, read on the forward strand.
GGCGCGCGGTTGGGCTTTATGTCCTTCTTTACCAAGGCCTGTTGTCATGCGTTGAAAGAAGTCCCGGAGGTGAATGCCGAGATCGACGGCACTGACATCGTCTACAAGAACTTTGTCCATATGGGTGTTGCCGCAGGCACGCCGCAGGGTCTGGTGGTGCCGGTCATCCGGGATGCAGACAGCATGTCCTTTGCCCAGATCGAAAAGGCGATCGCCGAAAAGGGCAGGCGCGCCCGCGACGGCAAGCTGAGCATGGAGGAGATGCAGGGCGGCACGTTTACAATTTCGAACGGGGGTGTTTATGGCTCGCTGATGTCGTCGCCGATCCTGAACCCGCCACAATCTGGTATATTGGGAATGCACAAGATTCAGGATCGACCGATGGTCATCAACGGTGAAATCAAAATTCGCCCGATGATGTATCTGGCGCTGTCCTATGATCACCGCATCGTTGACGGCAAAGGCGCGGTGACCTTCCTTGTTCGCGTAAAAGAGGCGCTGGAAGACCCCCGCCGCCTGCTGATGGATCTTTAGTGATGGCAACACATGTACTCTGGCAGGCCGATGTGGCGGATTTCGACGCTTGGCTGACCGTGTTTCGCGAGGATGAGCCGGCGCGCAAAGCCGCCGGAATCCGGGATCTGCATGTCTGGCGTGATCCGGCCCGGCGGGACCATGCCGTCGCGCTGTTTGAGATCACCGACCTGGACCGGGCAACCGCCTTTCTTGAATCCGAAGAACTGGCCATCCATCACGAGCGTGGCGGCGTCGCCCACATTCAGGTCAAGGTACTGGAACCTGTTTAAACTGACACGTTAGACCGCGCGCCCGTCCGGGCGCGGCACCTATAGATAAACTCCGCGGGGTTTAGGAGAGAATAATGGCAAACTATGACGTCATCGTAATCGGATCCGGCCCCGGCGGCTATGTCTGCGCCATCCGCTGTGCCCAGTTGGGCCTGAAAACCGCCTGTGTCGAAGGGCGCGACACTTTGGGCGGGACCTGCCTGAATATCGGCTGCATTCCATCAAAGGCCTTGCTGCATGCCTCGCACCAGATGCATGAGGCGGAACATAACTTTGCCAAGATGGGCCTGAAGGGCAAAAGCCCCTCGGTTGATTGGAAGCAGATGCAGACTTACAAGCAGGAAACGATCGACGGCAACACCAAAGGCATCGAATTTCTGTTCAAAAAGAACAAGATCGACTGGTTGAAAGGTTGGGGGTCGATCCCGGCTGCCGGGCAGGTCAAAGTTGGTGACGAAATCCACACGGCAAAGAACATCATTGTTGCATCAGGTTCTGAACCATCCTCGTTGCCCGGTGTTGAAGTTGACGAAAAAGTTGTCGTGACATCGACCGGGGCCCTGTCTTTGAACAAGATACCGAAAAAGATGGTGGTCATTGGCGCTGGCGTAATCGGTTTGGAGCTGGGCTCGGTCTATCAGCGTTTGGGTGCCGAAGTGACGGTCATCGAATTCCTGGACGTGATCACGCCGGGCATGGACCCGGAAGTTCAGAAAAGCTTTCAGCGTATTTTAAAGAAACAAGGCCTGAAATTCGTGATGGGCGCGGCCGTGCAAAAGACCGAGGCGACAAAGACCAAAGCCAAAGTCACATACAAGCTGCGCAAGGACGACAGTGAACATGTGATCGAAGCAGACGCCGTTCTTGTTGCCACCGGACGCAAACCGTTCTCTGACGGTCTGGGCCTTGAGGCGCTGGGGGTCGAGATGACACAGCGCGGCCAGATCAAGGTGGGCTCCGACTGGCAGACCAACGTGGCAGGCATCTACGCCATCGGCGATGTGACAGAAGGTCCGATGCTGGCGCACAAGGCCGAGGATGAAGGTATGGCCGCTGCCGAGCAGGTCGCGGGCAAACACGGTCACGTCAACTACGACGTGATACCAGGTGTGATCTATACCTGGCCAGAAGTTGCCAATGTGGGCGAGACGGAAGAGACGCTCAAGGCCGCAGGGCGGGCCTATAAGGTTGGCAAGTTCATGTTCATGGGCAACGGTCGTGCCAAAGCGAATTTCGCCGCTGACGGTTTTGTAAAAATCCTGGCGGACAAATCCACCGATCGCATTCTGGGGGCGCATATCATCGGTCCAGCCGCTGGTGATCTGATCCACGAGGTCTGCGTGGCGATGGAATTTGGCGCATCAGCAGAAGATCTGGCGCTGACCTGTCACGCGCATCCAACCTATTCCGAGGCTGTCCGCGAAGCCGCGCTGGCCTGCGGGGACGGCCCGATCCACAGCTAATCGGCCCGGAACAGACAGCAACAGGCGGGCCAAACGGTCCGCCTGCTGCACTATCGCCCTGTGTTGTCTTTGTCTGCGACATAGCGGAACAGCCAAGCCGTTTGGCCCAAAGCGAGGCAGCCGTTGGACAACATCCAGCGCGCAGGTCTGAGCATCGATGTGGATGAAGTCAAAGTCATGTTGCAAGCCGTGGCTGCAAAACCGGCCTGATCTACCACATCGTTTTAGCGGCGCGCGCACCCCAGTCTGCGTCGTAACGTGCGCCACCCTCCTCTCCGTCTGACACTTCGGCCAGAATTTCACCGACAGTTGGAAGGTTCGCGCTTGCGTCACCGCTGGTCCACAGACCAGACCGCATCAGAGCGCGGGCGCATTACGTGTAAATTTCAGTGATATGAATGACAATGATCGTTGCGGGTCGTTTGCCCTTTTTATCAAAGCGCGCGCGCAGCGTGCCATCCGCAGTTACCCGCGCTGTTCCGTTTACCCGCACCACAGTGTTTGATCCCGGCACCATGAACATCAGCGACACACGCGGATCGCGCACAATGTTGCGCAGGGAATCAAGCCTGTTGTTTCCGCGCCAATCCGGCAAGGCCAGCGTTTCGGGATCCAGTTCCAGCACCACCGGACCATCATCGCCGCGTGGGCTGCCATCCGTACCTTCGGGACCCGCCGTGCTGAGAACGCACAACCGCGACGACGCGATCCATTGACGATACAGCGGGGTCAGACGGTGGGCCACCTTGCGCAACGAGGCGGGGCCCGGCTTTCCGTACAGCGTTTCCAGCGCAGCTATGTCGTCAATGAATTCCATCCGGGTCAAACCCCACTTCTTGCATCAGGATATTGGACCGTGTCTCGATCACGTCTTCCAGACGACTCAGGAACGCGTTGCGCCCCACGCCCGGCTCAATAGGATCAAGAAAATTGACAATGGCCAGACCCGGCTTGCGCAGAATTCCGGTGCGTGGCCAGAACACACCGGCATTTGTTGCAACGGGAATGCAGGGAAATCCAAGCCCCTCATACAGAACGGCGGTGCCGACTTTGTATGGTTTGTGCGCCCCCGGGGCAACCCGGGTGCCCTGTGGGTAAATCACCAGCTGACCGGGCTCGGCAAATTCCTTGGACACGTCCTTGACCATCTTGGCTACCGCATGGCCTTTTTTACCACGGTCGACAGGAATACACCCCAGACGGCGGGCATACAGGCCGATGATGGGCGTCCACAAAAGCTCGCGCTTCATAATGAACTTTCCATGCGGAACCGCATGAAAAATCATGATGATATCCAGAAACGACTGATGTTTGGCCGCGACAACCACCTCGCCGGTTGGGACGGTTCCCCGGATATCGCATCGTATCCCCACCATCCAGCTTGCCAGCCAGATCGTACTGCGCGCATAGATTTTGCACGCCTTCAACGCCCCGTATTTTGAGAACACGGCATAGGGTGAGAAAACGATCCCCAGGATCAGCATCCAAACATAGATGACGATCATGAACACCAGAGACTTTACCCATTGAAGCGCGAGGGACATTAGGAAAGCTCCTTTAGCTTGCGACGGGCGGCTGTCCATGTCGCAAAGAAAGCCACCGTTGCCCCAAGGACCGGAATAATGACCGGCAAACCCCAATCGCCACCCTGAAACCCGATACCTGTCAGAAACCCGCCCGCATCCGATGCTTCTGGCAAAAGCAGGACGCCCGTCATACCCAGCACAGTCCCCACTGCGGCACCGAACAGGGCGCGGAAGGTAAAGCGGCGCACAAACGCACCAGCGATAAAGCGATCTCTGGCCCCAACCTGACGCAAAACTTCGATGATCTGCGCATTGGCCGCAAGTGAGGCGTTGGCCGCCAAGGTGATCATTGCAGCTGTCGCGCCGCCGATCAGCAGGATCGAAATCCAACCCAGACGCCGCAGAGACGTTGCGGCATCAACCAGAGGGGCCCGCCATCTGCTGTGATCGTCCAAAACCGCACCGGGCACTTCGGCGCCCAGTCGCAGTTGCAAACCGATGCTGTCCAAACCCGGCTCGCCTTCGACAATTTCGATAAGTTGCGGGATTGGCAATGTATCCAGCGGCAGATCAGGTCCGAACCATGGGGACAACAACGCCGCTTGCTCTTCGATCGTCAAGGCGCGGGCAGATGCGACCCCCGGGGTTTGGCTGAGCACGGTCAAGGCCACCTCGGTCTGGGCGGCGAGTTGCTCTGCCGGTGCGTTGATCCGCAGGGTCGCCGCACCGGCAAGTTCGCTGGCCCAGCGGTCCGCGATCCGCCCTGACGCCAGCGACAGGGCCAGCGCGAACACGGTCAGAAAGGCCATGGCACCAGAGACAAACAACGTCAGATGCGCGGTGTAGCCGGTGGGCGGGACCACGCGATCGGCCCGCGCATCGCGACGCAGCAGGTTGCGAATGTCGCCGTTGCTCATAGATCCGCCCCCGCCAGATGCAGCTTGCGTTGCGATATACGAAGCACCCGCGCCTGAACCTGACTTTTTGCGGCGCGGATCAGACTTAGATCATGCGTGGCAATCAGAACTGTCTTGCCCATGCGGTTCAGTTCGACCAACAGACGCAACAGCCGCTGGGACATATCCCAGTCGACATTGCCTGTTGGTTCGTCAGCCAGAACGACATCGGGCGACAGAATAACAGCACGTGCCAGCGCGGCGCGCTGACGTTCCCCGCCGGACAGCTCGGGCGGGTAGGCTTCCAGCCGGGACCCAAGGCCGACCCAGTGCAGCAGTTCGGTCAGATTGTCCTGCTCTGTCGTCTCCGCACGGCCGGACACCATTAACGGAAGCGCCACATTTTCAGCCAGCGTCATATGGTCCAGAAATTGACAATCCTGATGCACAACGCCAACCCTGCGCCGCAGCAACGCCGTCTGGTCGCGATCCATACGGGCCAGATCCTCGTCAAAAACGCTTAGACGTCCAGAGGTCGGCAACAATGCGCCGTAGCACAGTTTCAGCAATGTGGTCTTTCCGGCACCGGAAGGTCCGGTCAGGAAATGGAAGGACCCTGCCTGCAAGTGTACCGAAACATCGCTCAGCAATTCACCGCCGCCATAGCTGTAGCTGACATTTTCCAGCTCGATCACAGGTGCCCCCAGTTTTTCTGCCGCTCTTCTTGCCCGAGCACGGCTACGGTTTCAATGCCTGTACCGAGTCCAATTGGTGACACTTGACCCGCGAAACCGAAAACGCGCTTTGCTGTTGGGTCTTAACGGAATATCATCCCTGAAAAAACTACTATCGGAGCGATATTACGCCCGGGGAGGCAGCATGCGTCTTACATGTCCAAATTGCGGCGCCCAATACGAGGTCCCTGACGAGGTCATCCCAGAGGAAGGCCGCGATGTTCAATGCTCTGCCTGTGATCAGACATGGTTTCAGGCAAAACACCCGGTCGAGCCTGTGCCAGAGCCCGCGCCGCAGCCAGAGCCTGCACCGCCAATAGCCGAGGTCGCAACCGAAGCGCCATCACCAAAACCTGCGGCTGATCCTGCGGATGAGACCGGCACCGAAGAGGTCGATACGGATCAGGATCAGGTATCGACCCAAGATGTTGCCAAAGAGGACAAGCCATCCGGTACAGGCAATGTTGATCCGGCTGTGGCTAATATCCTGCAAGAAGAAGCAGCCAGAGAGGCGGATTTACGCGCCAAAGAAGGCGTGAGCCTGGAAACCCAAACCGATCTTGCGCTTGAAGATGCCCACGAACCGGAATTCGAGATCAAGCAAGCCCGGGCGACTGAGGCCGCCGAAGATGCCGGCCAAAAAGACGCTCTGCCGGATGTCGACGCCATCAATTCGACCATGCGCAGCGATGAAATCGCGTCGCAAGCCGAACCTGCCGCGCGCAAGTCTGGCGGTTTTGTCAGGGGTTTCGCCCTGATGCTGATCATCGGTGTGATCCTGTACCTGATCTACGGCAACGCGCAACAAATCAGCGAAGCCGTGCCTCAGGCCGACCCGGTTCTAAAGTCGTACGTTTCCTTGGTGGATCAGGCGCGCATCTGGTTGGAAACCCAGGCTGGATCGGCAAACCCTCAAAACTGACGCGCCGATCCTTTAAAAGCGTTCCAGCAAACGTTTAAGGTATTCCAGTTCAATCTGGGGACGGTCGGTATCTCCGGTCCGACGCCGGATTTCATCCAGCAATTCGCGGGCCCGGCGATAAACATCTTCGCCCTGCAACAGGTTTTCATCGGTTGAAATTGAACCGGCAGCCCCCGGATTACGCCCCAGGGGATCGCGATTGTTGGCCTGCATGTCCCCGTCCTGCGCACCCTGACCCGGCTGGGTCTGCTGGTTTTGAGCCATGGCCTCGCCAAGCGCCCGCATGCCTTCGCGCAACGCTTCCATCGCTTCGGATTGCCGGTCTATCGCCTCGGCGAGATCTTCACCGCGCAGGGCTTGTTCAGCCTCGTCCATCGCCCGGCCAGCGCGCCCCAGAGCCTCTCGTGCGGCTTCACCTTCCGGTGTTCCGCTGCCGGGCAGCCCTTGTTCCTGACGACCCAGTTCATCCCGCAGGGCCTGCTGACGATCGGCCAGCGACCCCTGCCCTGACTGTCCTTCGCCCGGTTGGTCCGAACCTTGTCCCTGACCGCCCTGACCTTCATGGCTTTGACCGCGACCCTGACCGCCCGAACTGCCCTCGTTACCCTGATTTTCACCAGCTTGCGCGCCGGGGTTGAATTGTTCCTGCAAGTCCCGGAATGCCTGATCGCTCAGGCCCTGCTGTTCGCGCAACGTCTCTGCCAGCCCTTCCATGGCCTGCTGGCCTTCGGACTGACCACTCTGGCCCTGCCCTTGGGTGACACGCATGTTTTCCATCATCTGCTGGAACTCTTCCAGCGCCTGCTGCGCTTCGGCCATGCGCCCCTGTTCCATCAGTTCCTGAATGCGATCCATCATGCGTTGCAGATCGTCCTGCGTCATTTGCATGGATTCGCCGTTCTGACCTTGCTGACGGTCGCCATCCTCGCCATTTTCCTGCGCCAGACGCTGCAATTGGCGCATGTAGTCCTGTGTTGCCTCGCGCAGTTCCTGCATCAGTTCCGCGATTTCTTCGTCACTGGCGCCGTTCTGCATGGCTTCGGTCAGTCTTTCCTGCGCACGGCGCATACGCTCCAGCGCGTCAGCCAGCGTTCCGTCTTCGATCAGAACCGCCAGTTCCCAAAGGGCTTGGGCGATTTCTGCCTGCTGCTCGGGCTGAAGCCCGTATTCGTTGAACGCCTCCAACCGTCTCAGCGTTACCCGCAAGCGCAAATAGGCCGTATCTGAGCGGAAGAACCCTTCGGGCAAGTGAGAGACTGCGCGCAGCACCTGTGACACGCGTGTTGCATTCTCGCGCGCCCACAGCAGGTCACGGCGTTGTTCGATCACCGCCGCAGCCAACGGATCAAAGAACCTGCGTGCAGGCAAAGTGGTTGCGTAAGGGTCGGATTGCGACGTCTGTTCGGCCGCATCGCGTGCGGTTAGTGTGATCCTGACCGGCAGGTGCGCCCAGGGATGTTCTGAAAAATCCTCGATCAGTTCTTCGGTGAAATCCGCGCGGTCACCCGTGATCGGCAGCGGCAATTCCACTTCTATCGACGCGCGCGGTTCGGGCGCAGCAGCTAGGCCATAACGTCGGTCGACCTCGGGCAGATCCAGCTCGATCAGCGCCTTGCCGGACAGAATCCCGTAATCGTCGCTGGCTGCATATGGCAGTTTCATCCGCCCGCCTGCTTCGGCTTCGGCAGCCCCTGATACGGCGATCTGAGGCGGTGCATCGGCAAGCACCCGCAAGGTCCAGTCCTGACCGGCTGGTCCGTCAATACGCAAAACGCCCGATTGACTGGCAATAAAATCCTGTTCCGGCTCGGTCGCGGCGTCAGTGCCCAGCACCGAGGCGGTTTCCGTCAGGCTGTGTGCCCCGACCTCGCCATAGAATCGCAAGGTGATGCGACTGCCTTCTGGTACGGGCAGTTCGGCCTCTGTCTGATCCGCCAGATAAAGCGTCGGCAATCCGGTATACCGAGGCGGTTCAATCCACCCTTCCCAGGTTGGGCCTTGTCCGGCAACTGCTGTTCCCGGCGTCATCTCGGTCACCGAACCGATACGCCAGAACGATCCAAACAGGAGTGCAACCAACAACGCCAGAAGGGCCGCATAGCGCAATGCATAAGGATCTCGTGACGCCAACCGCAAATCCGGTTTCACGGCCGGGGCGCGCGCGGCCCGATCCGCCATGCGCGCCCTGTGCGCTTGCCACAAGGCAACTGATTGCGCATCCGTTGCGCCAATGGCCTGATCATCCATCAGCGCCTGTATCGGCCGCCCCGGCAGCGTTTCGTCCAGCCGCGCAAGGGCTTCGATACGCGCCGGCAGATGGAATCGCCTGATCCCGAAGATCGCCGCAACACTTAGCGCAACCAGGGCCGCCGCACCGATGGCCCAGACCATCTCGACCCGCATTTCATCCTGCAGGCCCATCATCAAAGCGGCCAAAATGACCATGACAATCGAAAAAAACGGCCAGAATGCACGCCAGATCTGTTCGGCCAGCATACCGACATGCGTCAGCCACACGGACAGACGTGGGATGGGCAGGTTTGATCTTCCGTTCAAATCAGGCCTCCTGACCAGGCCCGTGCGCCTATTGCGTCACAGCCATTCCGGTATGGTATCGCGGTTTATGATTTCGTCAAAGCTTGGCCGTTCACGAATAACTGCAAATTGATCTTCATGCACCAGAACTTCGGGGATCAGCGGGCGCGTGTTATATTCGCTGGCCATCACGGCGCCGTAGGCCCCGGCGCTGCGGAACGCCACCAAATCACCCGGAACCAAAGGCGGCATGTTGCGCTGTTTGGCAAAAGTATCCCCGGATTCGCAGACAGGCCCCACAATGTCGTAGGGGTGCTGTTCCACGCCTGCGGCAGGTTCATTGACCGCAACAATGTCGTGATACGCCTCGTACATCGCCGGGCGAATCAGGTCGTTCATGGCCCCGTCCAGAATCAGAAAGTCACGCCCTTCGCCCGATTTTACATACACCACCCTGCTGACCATCAACCCGGCATTACCCGCGATCAGACGACCCGGCTCGATTTCGATCTCGCAGCCCAGATGACCCAGCGTTTTCCGAATCAATGTACCGTAGTCCACTGGCCGCGGCGGTGCCTCGTTCGAGCGTGTATAAGGAATGCCCAGACCGCCCCCCAGATCAAGCCTGCGGATGTTGTGCCCTTCGGCGCGCAGCTGTTCCGTCAGCTCGGCGACTTTGGCATAAGCCAGCTCAAACGGCTCCAACTCGGTCAGTTGCGAGCCGATATGGACATCTATGCCGATAACCTCCAGCCCCGGTAAGGCGGCCGCGCGGGCATACACCGCGGGTGCACGTGAGATTGGGATACCAAACTTGTTCTCGGACTTGCCGGTCGCGATCTTTGCATGTGTTCTGGCGTCCACGTCCGGGTTCACCCGAACGGTGATCGGGGCCACAACGCCCAATTCCGTTGCGACCATGTTGATCACGTCCATCTCGGGTTCGGATTCAACATTGAACTGGCGGATGCCGCCGGTCAGCGCGGTGCGCACCTCGTCCACGGTTTTGCCAACGCCCGAAAACACGATCTTTTCTCCCGATACGCCAGCCGCCTTTGCCCGCAGATATTCGCCGCCCGAGACCACATCCATACCCGCGCCAGCCTGTGCAAGCGTCTTCAGAATGGCCTGATTGCTGGCAGCCTTCATGGCATAACAGACAAGATGATCCATCCCTTCCAGCGCCTCGTCGAACAGCCTGAAATGCCGCAGCAGAGTGGCCGTTGAATAGACATAAAACGGGGTTCCAACCGCATCGGCGATTTCGGAGATCGGGACATCCTCGGCGAAAAGCGCGCCGTCGCGGTAGAGAAAATGATCCATGCCTGCGCGCTTAGACCAAAATCCACATGTGATTCAATGAATTTGCGCGAAATCCATCAAGGAACGAATTCAGCGTCTGGTGGAAATCCCGACGCGCCCATAGCCGGAAATCGAAATTCCGGATTGCTGTGACTCTGGTTTGGGCTGGGGACGTGTGGGCGCAGAAGGATCGCAGGCGGCGACAGCCACACATGTCAAAAGCAGGACGAGTGAGCGCATGGTCAGGTCTTTACGTGACAAAGGGGTGGACGCGCCAAGGCGCAGCCAGAGCTACATGGGGATTTTTCGGCACATTGCAACCGGGATCGCGCCTAGACACCGAGGTAAATTCCCAGACCGCCACGGCGCAAACCAACGCCGCCGCCGACATAGGTTCCGCTGGAGCCTACACCGACGCCCACGCTTGCCGTCGGCTGAACAGGCTCGCCATCAGCACCGCACGCTGCCAGGACAAACCCGGCTGCCACGATCAAAGCTATGCGCAGAATTGACATCACACCATCGCCTTCCATCGTTCGATCTGGGCCCGCACCTGATCTGGTGCCGTACCGCCGTAAGACTGGCGTGAGTTTACCGAATTTTGCACCGTAAGGACAGAATAGACATCATCTGTGATATCTGCGTGGACCGACTGCATGGCGTCCAGCGTCAGATCCGGCAGATCGCAGCCTTTGCTCTCGGCCATGGCGACCAGCGATCCCGTGACATGGTGCGCGTCGCGAAACGGCAAGCCAAGGACCCGCACCAGCCAGTCTGCCAGGTCGGTCGCGGTTGAAAAGCCGGACCCGGCCGCGGTGGCCAAACAGTCATGGTTTGCGGTCATGTCGCCGACCATGCCTTCCATGGCGGCCAACGCCAGCATCCAGTTGTCGGCGGCGTCGAACACCTGTTCCTTGTCCTCTTGCATGTCCTTGGAATACGCCAGCGGCAAGCCCTTCATCACCATCATCAGCGCGGTGTTGGCACCAAAAATGCGCCCAACCTTGGCACGGATCAGTTCAGCCGCATCAGGGTTTTTTTTCTGCGGCATGATTGATGAACCGGTCGAAAAGCGATCTGACAGCGTGACAAAACGGAATTGAGCCGAAGACCAGATCACAAGCTCTTCGGCAAACCGCGATAAATGAACCGCGCAGATCGAGGCACTCGACAGGAACTCGAGCGCGAAATCGCGGTCACTGACTGCATCCAGCGAGTTTGCGGCAGGCCGGTCAAAGCCCAGCGCCTCGGCCGTCATGTGCCGGTCTATAGGGAACGACGTGCCAGCCAGCGCAGCCGCCCCCAGGGGGGATTCGTTCATCCGCGCACGGGCGTCGCGAACGCGAGACAGGTCGCGGCCGAACATCTCGACATAGGCCATCATGTGATGACCCCACGTGACCGGTTGCGCGGTTTGCAGGTGGGTGAACCCCGGCATGACCCAGTCCGCGCCCACCTCGGCCTGTGCAAGAAGCGCACGGATCAGGGCCAGCAGACCGATTTCCGCCGCATCCAGTTGATCACGAACCCAGAGTTTGAAATCGGTCGCCACCTGATCATTGCGGCTGCGCCCGGTATGCAAACGACCTGCGGGCGCACCGATCACCTCTTTCAGTCGCGCCTCGACATTCATGTGGATGTCTTCCAACGCAGTCGAAAACTGAAATTCTCCGTTCTGAATTTCTGACAAAACGGTGAGCAGGCCTTCCCGAATGGCCTGCGCATCACTATCACTTATGACGCCTGTGGCCGCCAGCATGGCGGCATGGGCGCGCGAGCCTGCTATGTCCTGGGCTGCCAGTCGCTGATCAAACCCGATCGAGGCATTGATTGCCTCCATGATCGCGTCGGGACCAGCGGCAAAGCGGCCGCCCCACATCTGGTTCGAGGATTGATCGGTCATGTATGAAAACCCGGAGTTGATATGCGCCTTATTCGTCTGATCCCCCTTTATATGGCCCTTGCCTTGGGTGCAAACGCCGCTTTGGCCACGGATGCCGAGACGCTGGCTCCCTTGCGTGAGGACAGCCTGAAACGTCTGATCCTGCATAAAGAGCCCAAGCCGGTCGCCGCAGTTGAATTTGAGTTGGAAGATGATGGCGGCACGGCCTCGTTGGAGGATTACAAAGGCAAATACGTTCTGTTGAATTTCTGGGCCACCTGGTGCGCCCCGTGCCGCAAAGAGATGCCACAAATAGCCGAGCTGCAAGAAGAGTTCGGTGGTGACCGATTTGAGGTTCTGACGCTGGCCACCGGTCGCAACTCACCCGCCGGGATCAAGAAGTTCTTCGAGGAAAACGATATCAACAACCTGCCGCGCCATCAGGACCCCTCGCAGGCTGTAGCACGCGAGATGGGGGTGATTGGCCTGCCAATTACGGTGATCATCGACCCGGACGGAAATGAAATCGCACGCCTGATTGGTGATGCCGAATGGAATTCGGACAGCGCCAAGGCGATCATTTCGACTTTGGTTGACGCCGAAAGTTCTTAGAGACACAGCATTTATTGTGATACCCTCTCACCTGTTGCTTGGTAGGAGGGTATTCTGTGAAGACCATTTCAATTCTCGCCGTGGCCGCATCGCTGCTTATTGGGTTGGCCACCGGTGCATTGGCAAAAGAGATCAAAAGACAAAATCAATTCGTTGACGCTGTGGCCGACAAAACACTTGTCGGAAACGGAGCCTCCATCGTTATCAGTTCGGATGGCAAGATTTCCGGCCAGTTGGAAAACGGCAGCAAAATTGTGGGGGCTTGGGCCTGGGACAAGCGCTACTGGTGCCGGAACATCATAGTCGGAGGAAATGAACTGCCGCAGGATTGTCAGACTGTTTCTCTGGACGGCAATCAGGTGACATTCACGCGAAATAAGGGCAAGGGCGACTCGGGTGGGACCTATGCCATCACGAACTAAAGTCGCGGGCGCATGTCTCTCATTTAGCTGACGCCACGCCACGTTTGACAGCGTTTGCCCCGCTTTGCACTCTGCCAGCGGGGAGAAGGTTATGCCGCTTGAGATATTGCTTGTTCTTGTGGTCGGAGGGATTGCTGCAATCACACTCTTGCTGCATCTCAGCGGACAGTCCAAAAGGCGTGTTCTGACACAGGATACGGCGCGGGCAGACTGGCAACGCCACTTTCCGGACGATGTGGTGATTGATGTGACCGTTGCTCAGGACGGGCACGCGGCGCTTGTCCGGACCAAAGCCGGAGCAGGGCTGCTATGGTCTTTCGGCGCGGATACGGTGGCGCGTCATCTGCTGGATTTCGACTGGATCGAACATCCCAAGGGGTTCGAATTCCATTTCCACGAATTTTCAACGCCCAAAACCGTCATTCGCCTTGATGAAATCCAACGCCGACACTGGCGACAGCTGATGGAACAGACATGACCGACCACGTTAGCTTTCCGGATGCCGTGCAATGGGCCGTGCCGTTTTTCATTGCCGCAATCCTTGCTGAATTTCTGTGGATATCCGTCAAGGGTCGCGGGGGTCGGTACGAAACGCGCGACGCAGTGACATCGTTGATCATGGGCGCGGGTAACATTGCCTCGGGGTTCCTGCTGGGCTTTATCGCTTACGGATTTTTCATGTGGCTATGGCAGATTACACCGCTGAACCTTGGGACCTCGATTCCGGTGATTGTCCTGTGTTTTGTGCTTGATGATTTCCGCTACTACTGGGTGCACCGGTTCGGCCATCGCATTCGATGGGTCTGGGCCAGCCACGTGAACCACCACAGCTCGCAGCACTACAATCTGACCACAGCGTTGCGCCAGACCTGGACCTATACGTTCACCTTTATGATGGTTGTCCGCGCGCCCCTGATCCTGCTGGGATTCCATCCGGCCATGGTTCTGTTTGTTGGCGGGCTGAATCTGATCTACCAGTTCTGGATTCACACCGAGGCGATTGGCAGAATGCCCCGCTGGTTCGAAGCGATCATGAACACGCCCAGCCATCACCGCGCCCATCACGGGCGAAACGCGCGGTATCTGGATTGCAATTATGCAGGCGTCCTTATCATTTGGGACAAAATGTTCGGCACATTTGTGCCCGAGCAAGACGATGACCGCGTTGATTACGGGCTGGTTCACAATATCGGCACTTTCAATCCGTTGCGTGTGGCCTTCCATGAATGGGTCGGCATATGGCGTGATGTGACGCAGCCCGGCCTGACACTTGGACAACGTCTGGCCTATTGCTTTGCACCGCCAGGCTACAGCCATGATGGCAGCCGCGATAGCTCACTTCAGATCAAGGCAAAGCACCTGTCACGCCATCCCGAGGATCACGGAACGCCCGGATTCGAGCAATTTGACAAAAGACCGCTTAATTCAAGGGCAGATCGGGTTTGACACGGTGCCACAGGTCGCCGCAGCAGCTTGAATCGCACATGGGGCGCCCCATATCTCCTACCAAGCAACACACGCTCATGACAGGAGGCTGGAATGACTCGCATGACAACCGTATCGACCGCTATCGGCCTTTTGGGTGTGATGCTGGCTATGCTCGCTGCCATCGGCACTGCGTTTACCGCCCTTATCCTTCTTGGGTTCACAATGATGCTTTTGGGAGCGATGGGAGCAGTGATTGGTGTTGCGTCGTCCATGGCCCGCGCTGTGCAATCGTCGCGCTAGGTCGCTCTCGCTAAACATCTGACACTTTAACCGCAGATTCACCTGTTTGCCCTGAAACTGGACTGCAACCAGTACACGGCGAAATTGGGATCGGCGCGCATGCGGGACAAAAGACTTGCGGATCTGCCCGAAGGATCGGACAGCCCTTTGAACGCGGCGGTTGCCGCGCGGGATCGTTCTGTTGTGCAAATGGCAACCGACGCGGTGCGGCACAAACAATGCAAGCTTGCCTTTCAACCGGTTGTGCAGGCCCAATCGCCACACGCGATAGCATTTTACGAAGGATTCCTGCGGGTGCTGGATGACACCCGACGCGTGATCCCCGCGCGTGATTTCATGCCGCAGGTGGACAGCACTCCGATAGGCCGGGAACTGGACTGTATCGCGTTGGAAATGGGTTTGAGGGCGCTTGCGCGCAATCCCGGAATCAGACTGTCGGTGAACATGTCGGCCCGGTCCATCGGATATGCCCGCTGGTCGCGTGTGTTGGACCACTTTCTAAAGCGCGATCACAGCATAGGAGAACGGCTGATCCTGGAAATCTCGGAAAACTCAGCGATGCAGGTCCCGGAACTTGTGATTGATCTGATGGACCGGTTGCAAGAGCGCGGCATTGCTTTTGCGCTGGACGACTTTGGGGCCAGCAATTTCAGCTTTCGGCACTTTCGCGAATTTCTGTTCGACGCCGCCAAGATCGACGGACAGTTCATCAGGGGCGTTTGTCAGGACCCCGACAACCAGGCGTTGGTCCGCGCCCTGATCGCCGTCGCGCGCGAATTCGAAATTCTGGTGACGGCCGAATCGGTTGAAAATCAGCAGGATGCTGAATTTCTGATCGCCAGCGGGGTCGATTGTTTGCAGGGATTTCAATTTGGGGCGCCATCGGTCTCGCCACCTTGGGGTAAGGAAAACACCTCTAAAACAGCAAGTTAATGACTTTGGACATCGCGGCCTATCGCTGATCAGGTAACTGAGACAAGCTGCCCGTTGCTGCAATTGCAGCATTACGTTATGGCAGGAGGTGCTGGAGCCGGAGATCAGTTGGCGCTCTTGTAGTCTGAGACGGCGTCTCGGCCTAAGCCGTCAGATTTCCCATTGGACCATGACGGTAAAGGACCAAACTATATGACCAACGTTGTAATCGCATCCGCCGCACGCACAGGTGTCGGCAGCTTTAGCGGTTCGTTTGCGAACACCCCTGCACACGATCTCGGCGCCGCCGTTCTGGAAGCAGTCGTAGACCGCGCCGGAGTTGAAAAAGGTGAAGTAAGCGAAACCATCATGGGTCAGGTACTGACCGCTGCACAGGGTCAAAACCCCGCGCGTCAAGCCCACATCAACGCCGGTCTTCCACAGGAAAGCGCTGCGTGGGGGATCAATCAGGTCTGTGGCTCGGGCCTGCGGGCCGTTGCATTGGGCGCACAACACATCCAACTGGGTGACGCCGAGATCGTCGCCGCAGGCGGACAAGAGAATATGACACTGTCGCCTCATGCCGCAAATCTGCGGGCGGGTCACAAAATGGGCGACATGAAGTACATCGACACGATGATTCGTGACGGTTTGTGGGACGCCTTCAACGGCTATCACATGGGCCAGACCGCCGAGAACGTCGCCGAGAAGTGGCAGATTAACCGTGACATGCAGGACGAATTCGCAGTCGCATCGCAGAACAAGGCCGAGGCCGCCCAGAAGGCCGGCAAGTTCGCGGACGAAATCGTGCCGTTCACCATCAAGACCCGCAAGGGCGATATCGTGATGGACAGCGACGAATACATCCGCCACGGCGCTACCATGGAAGCCATGGGCAAGCTGCGTCCAGCCTTCACAAAGGATGGCTCGGTCACAGCGGCCAACGCCTCGGGGTTGAACGACGGCGCAGCGGCGACACTGTTGATGTCGGCAGAAAACGCCGAGAAACGTGGGATTGAGCCTTTGGCGCGGATTGCTTCTTACGCAACCGCCGGGCTTGATCCGTCGATCATGGGCGTGGGCCCGATCTACGCATCGCGCAAAGCGCTGGAAAAAGCGGGTTGGTCGGTGGACGATCTGGATCTGGTCGAGGCAAACGAAGCGTTCGCCGCACAGGCCTGCGCAGTCAATAAGGACATGGGCTGGAACCCGTCGATCGTCAACGTCAACGGCGGCGCAATTGCCATTGGCCACCCGATTGGCGCGTCCGGCTGTCGGGTTCTGAACACATTGCTGTTTGAAATGAAACGGCGCGACGCCAAGAAAGGTCTGGCAACCCTCTGCATCGGTGGCGGCATGGGCGTCGCATTGTGCGTGGAGCGTGACTGAATGTGATGAATGCCAACAAGAACAGGGCGCCACTTTGGCGCCCTTTTTTGTTACAATTCAATTTCATACCTCGAATGCAACATTATCTACGGCAAGAAAGATCAATCTAAGCGAAACGATGTTGCGCAATCAAACCTCTCAGAGTAACAGAATTATCAAGCCAAGCTAAAATTGGAGGATTCCTCAATGGCACGTACAGCACTCGTCACCGGCGGCTCTCGCGGTATCGGCGCAGCAATTTCCAGGGCGCTCAAGGCCGAAGGGTACAACGTCGCGGCGACCTATGCGGGGAACGACGAAGCAGCGGCGAAATTCACGGAAGAGACCGGCATCGCAACCTACAAGTGGAATGTTGCCGACTACGACGAATCAAAAGCGGGGATCGAAAAGGTCGAAGCCGAGGTCGGCCCCATCGACATCGTGGTTGCCAATGCCGGTATCACGCGGGACGCGCCGTTTCACAAAATGACGCCCGAGCAGTGGCATCAAGTGATCGACACAAACCTGACCGGCGTTTTCAACACCGTGCATCCTGTGTGGCCCGGCATGCGCGAACGCAAATTCGGGCGGGTGATCGTCATCAGTTCGATCAATGGACAAAAAGGTCAGTTCGCTCAGGTGAATTATGCGGCCACCAAAGCCGGGGATCTCGGCATCGTGAAGTCGCTGGCCCAAGAAGGCGCACGTGCTGGCATCACCGCAAACGCGATATGCCCCGGCTATATCGCCACTGAAATGGTTATGGCCGTCCCCGAAAAAGTCCGCGAGGCCATTATCGGACAGATCCCGGCCGGTCGTCTGGGCGAGCCCGAGGAAATCGCGCGCTGCGTCGCCTTCCTGGCATCCGACGAGTCCCAGTTCATTAACGGCTCGACGATTTCGGCCAATGGCGCGCAGTTCTTCGTCTGACTGATTTGCAAAAACAACGGGCCGGTCCTGTGTGGACCGGCCCTTCTTTTATCCCGTAAGAACGCGCGCGCTGCGATCAGCGGGAACCAAAAACCCAAGACCAAAGCTGATGAACGGTTTTGCTGCGCTCCTCATGCGCGCGCCGGATCGCACGCTGAACGGTGGGATTTGTCGACATTTCGATCATTTCGTGCCCTCTTTACTAAAGCTGATCTTGACTTGCTCTTAACATGACGCTTGGTTTCAAAAGGTACAAACGAGAGTTTTCGTTACTTCACACAAGAAATTCTTAATCAGCATGAGCGACAGACCACCCCCATTGACGGCCCTGCGCGCGTTTGACGCCGCAGCGCGACACATGTCTTTTGCCAAAGCTGCGGATGAATTGAACGTGACGCCTGCCGCATTGTCCTTTCAGATCAAATCTCTAGAAGATCATCTGGGCCATCCCTTGTTCCACCGCTTGAACCGGGCGGTCGAACTGACCGAAGCAGGCCGTACACTTGCCCCAGGCACAGCCGAAGGTTTTGCTGCGCTGAAATCCGCCTGGGCAGCAACCCGTCGATTGCAGGATGATACAACGCTGACTGTCACCGCCGGACCCGCCTTGACCGCCAAATGGCTGGCGCCACGCCTGTATGATTTCGCGCGCGCCCATCCGGAAATCGATCTGCGGTTCTCTGCCACGCTGCGCAACCTGGATCTGCAATATGACGATGTGGATGTCGCAATTCGTTTTGGCTATGGCCAAGATGAGGGGTTGTATTGCCTGCCGGTGCGCAAGGAATGGTTAACACCGGTGATGACGCCCGAGTTGGCCGAAAAATTCCTGACACCGGACAGCCTGCGCGACGCGCCCCTGATCCACGATGATTCGATCAATTTTCTAAAACCACCGGCGGACTGGCCCGCCTGGTTCAAATCGGTCGGCCTGGATTTCACGCCGACCCACGGGGCGCATTTTTCCAACGCTGATCACGCAATCGACGCGGCCGTGGCTGGTGTCGGTGTTGCGCTGGGGCGTCGTGCCATGATTATCAAGGACCTGATGGAAGGACGACTGGTGGCCCCGTTCAAAACAGCCATCGAAACCCAGGGGCGTTTTAGGTTTTTATGTCTGCCGGGTGCTGAAAATCGCCCTCAGGTGGCCGCGTTTCGCGACTGGTTTGCGACCGAGATTGAAAAGACCGCACATATCTCGGACGCCTTCAAGATCATCCCTGTCGAGGACATCCTGAACGCATGACCAGAAATCGCGCCACTGCCGTCGGGTTCATAGCTGTGCTGCTTTGGTCTTTACTGGCCCTGTTCACGGTCGGCTCGGCCCCGACACCGCCGCTGCTGCTGAATGCTATCTGCTTCAGCATTGGTGGCTCATTGGGGTTGATCTGGACATGGCGGTCCGGCGGATTATCAAAGCTACGCCGTATCAACTGGAAGATTTACGCATTCGGCACGACCGGTTTGTTCGGCTATCACGCGCTGTATTTTTCGGCATTGCGAATGGCACCCGCGGCCGAGGCTGGCCTGATCGCGTATCTGTGGCCGCTTTTTATCGTCCTGTTCTCTGGCCTTCTACCCGGTGAACATCTGCGAATTGGCCATCTGGTCGGTGCATGCCTGGGCTTTGCCGGCGCAGCGCTGATCATTACCGGAGGCGGCAGCGCCGGATTTCAAATCGGGCACGTGCCGGGATACGCTCTGGCGTTTCTGTGCGCACTGACCTGGTCAGGGTATTCCGTCTTGTCGCGAAAACTGGGCGAAACGCCGACAAGCTCGGTTGCCGTCTTCTGTGCGCTGACGGCGGCCGCCTCATGGGTTTTGCATTTTACGTTTGAAACATCCGTCTGGCCGGACACCGCCCTAAGCTGGGTATCAGCGTTGGCTTTGGGCCTTGGGCCCGTCGGTCTGGCGTTTTATGTATGGGATATCGGTGTGAAACAGGGCGATATACAGATGCTGGGCACCAGTTCGTATGCGGCGCCCTTGTTATCCACCATAAGCCTGGTTCTGGCCGGGATCGCCATGCCGACATGGACACTGGCGATCGCGGCTATTCTGATCACGGGCGGTGCCTTGGTTGCGGCCCGCGCCAGCCTGAAGGGTTAATTTGACAGGCGCTCGATCTCTTCTTTCAGTCTTAGTTTTTGTTTCTTGAGCTGAGCAATATGGAGATCATCGATGCCTGGCGAGCGTTGGGCTTGTTCTACTTCGAGACCGAGAGATTCGTGCTTTTTCTTCAGTTCTGTCAGATGTGCGCTCACGCTCATGGCGTTCCTCCTTTTTACGTGTCTGAATGTCACGTAAGAAGTTGACCATATCGTTTCCAGCCTGTCACGCCGCAGGCGCAAAGAATATGTAACAAATCCGACAATTTCGGCTGGTCATCGCCTAAGAGACTGAAAAGCCGGGCAAGGGTGCGGCGTTGCGCAGAACATCGGAAACCGCCGCAGTGTAGTTTTCGCGGTCTTCATCGTGCTGCGCGCCCTGATGCAGAATCAGCCCGGCATGCAGGCGGAACGCCGCCCGGCCATCCTTGCGCGCCCTGAGCACCACCAGTTCAGCCTTGCGACCGATGCGCGCACATATCGGCAGCACCTCAATCGAACCCAGCAGACCTGCGCAAGCCGACAGCATATCCGGCAAGCGGTCTGCTTTTTGGATCATGTGCAGATATCCGCGTGGCGACAGACGTTTGGCCGCCACAGTGACCCAATCCTTCAGGGGGGTTCGCTCGCTCAGGGCAAGGCTGCGCCCTTTGTCGGCGGCAGGACTGTGGCCGCCGCCTTGGTAATAAGGAGGGTTTGCAATGACATGATCGAACTGACGCTGACGCAAATCAGACGGCAACCCGGTCAGATCACATTCGTAGACATCCAACCCCACATGATTTTCCGCAGCGTTCCGGCGGGCCAAATCAGCGTATGGCGCCTGTAGTTCAACGCCGGTCAGTTGCAGGCCGGGCACTCGCGCCTCAAGGCACAGACAGGCTGCCCCGGCGCCACATCCCAAATCCAGAACCGATTGTCCGGCCACCGCAGGCACAGAGGCCGCCAGCAAAACCGGATCAACCCCGGCGCGATACCCCGCAACCGGCTGCCAGAGCCGCACGCGTCCGCCAAGAAAATCATTACGGCTGAGATCGCTGTCGCAAAACAGGTTCATCGACCCAGCGGGATTTCGTTGTCGCGCATAACGCGTTCTGCCCGTGTCAGATCCTCGGCCCGGACCATCAGACGGCGGGGGAAAATGCCAATGCCGCCTTCGAGGATGCTCATGTTTACGTCCATCTGAAAGCAGTCTATATCCTCGCCTTCAAGAAGGGCGGTTGCAAAGGCCATGATTGTCGGATCGGTGCTGCGCAAAAGTTCTTTCATGGGGATGGATGTAAGGGCAAGGCGGGGCGGAAGTCGAGCCTTGTATCAGGAGTGTGATGAACATCAGCGCGATGTCGAAACCGCATGAGCGGCTCGCCGAAATTCTGAACGACGAAATGGCATCGGTGAACGCACTGATCCGGACGCGGATGGCATCCGAACACGCGCCGCGTATCCCCGAGGTCACCACGCATCTGGTCGAGGCGGGCGGAAAACGTTTGCGCCCGATGCTGACCCTGGCAACAGCACGGATGTTTGGTTATCAGGGGGATCATCACCTGCGTTTGGCTGCAACCGTCGAATTCATCCACACAGCGACGTTGCTGCATGACGATGTGGTGGACGAAAGCAGCCAGCGCCGGGGGAGACCAACTGCCAATCTGCTGTGGGACAACAAGTCCAGCGTTCTGGTCGGCGATTACCTGTTTTCGCGAAGCTTCCAGCTGATGGTTGAAACCGGATCGCTGCGAGTGCTGGACATCCTGTCTAATGCGTCGGCCACAATTGCCGAAGGCGAAGTTCTGCAAATGACCGCAGCCACCGATCTGGCAACGGATGAGAGCATCTATCTGCAAGTTGTGCGCGGCAAAACGGCCGCGCTCTTTTCCGCAGCGACCGAGGTGGGGGGTGTCATCGCCGGTGCATCGGATACTCAGGTCAGGGCCTTGTTTGATTATGGCGACGCCCTGGGCATTGCCTTTCAAATTGCCGATGATCTGCTGGACTATCAGGGCGACAGCAAAGCCACCGGCAAGAATGTTGGCGACGATTTCCGCGAACGCAAGCTGACACTGCCAGTGATCAAGGCGGTCGCGCAGGCCACGCCGGACGAGCGTGCCTTTTGGCAGCGCACAATTGAAAAAGGCCGGCAACAAGAAGGCGACCTGGATCATGCGCTCGGTCTTATGAAGAAATACCAGACGCTGGAGGCGACCCGCCAGAATGCATTGGGCTGGGCCAGCAAAGCCAAGGCGTCTCTGGACGTTTTGCCGGATCACGAAATCCGCACGTTACTGCATGATCTGGCAGATTACGTAGTGTCGCGCCTTAACTAAGCTGGGTCGCGCGACACCACCATTCCGGGTGGGCCGCACCAATCTCGTAGGCGGCAAAATGGGCCGCTTTCATTGATGGATACAGTGCAAAACAGGTGGAGCCGGACCCCGACATCCGACTCAGCAAAGCACGGGTGGACATTCTGAGTTCGTCTAAAACAAACTCAATTTCGCGCGCGATACCCACAGCAGGAGTTTCCAGATCATTGCGCTGCTCGACCAGCCAGGACGCACAGTCTTCGGGCGTATCAAACTCGGGAACGGCGTTAGGCATGGGCGCATTGTTCTTAAGAGCCAGAGCCTTGAATACAGAAGCTGTTGGAACCTCAATACCGGGATTGACCAGCAATGCAGGCAAAGGCGGAAGGATCACGGGCTCAAGTTGATCACCAATGCCCCGCATCCGTGTTGCTTTTGCGGCGACGCATACGGGCACGTCGGCCCCCAGAGTAACTGGCAAGTCCACCGGAATTTCGCTGCTCAGTCCTGATAAGGCCCGCAGAGTCGCCGCAGCATCCGAAGACCCGCCTCCTATCCCGCCGCCATGCGGCAGAGCTTTATTCAACAAGATGCGCCCTGTCCAACCGACAGCCTCTGCCGCTTTCCAGACGAGGTTGCGGCTGTCGGCGGGCACGCCGACGGCCTGTTCTCCGATGACCTTCAAGGACAGATCAGGCCCTGGCGCAAATTCCAACTGGTCCCCCACATCCGCAAAGGCCACAAGGGAATCCAGCAGATGATAGCCGTCCGCCCGTTGGCCGGTCACATGCAAGGTCAGATTGATTTTGGCCGGCGCGAAGGCCTTAGTTGCCATTGGCAACCGTCAACGGATCAGCGCCTTCTTCGGCCAGGACCACGTCCAGACCAACATCGATCTTACGTCGGATACGCTCAGGATCGGCCTCTCCGTCCATGTCCTTGGGATCAATAAACGACAAGGCTCGCTTCCACTGAAACTCAGCCTCGCGGGCGCGTCCGACAGCCCAGTACACATCGCCAAGGTGGTCATTGACCACTGGATCAACCGGCATAAGTTCAACCGCGCGCTCCATTTGATCAACGGCTTCGTCGTAGCGGCCTAGCCGGAACAGAACCCAGCCCAGGCTGTCGACGATATACCCGCTGTCCGGACGCGCCGCGACTGCACGTTCGATCATGCCCAGCGCCTCGTCCAGTTTTTCCTGCCGTTCGACCAGAGAATAGCCCAGATAGTTCAGCACTTGCGGTTGATCCGGATTCAGTTCCAGCGCGCGTCGAAAATCAGTCTCGGCCTGATCCCAGTTCTTGAGGCGTTCATGCGAAATACCGCGCGCGTAATGAAGAAACCAGTTTCCGCTTGCGGCACCATCCGTCAACGCAATTGCCGTGTCATAGGATGCAACCGCCAGGTCATAGTTTTCCTGACGCCGCTGTAAATCGGCCAGCGCGATATGCACACTTGGCAAATCGGGTTTTTGCGTCGCCAGAGATTGCAATACCTCGACCGCAGCATCGGTTTTGCCGGACAGTCCCAGAACTTCGGCCCGGCCCAGCTCGGCCACATGGTGATCAGTGCTGCCGGGTGGTACCTGGCGATATGCCTCGACCGCCAGATCCAACTGGTTCAGATCGGACAGCAGCTCGGCGCTCAGCAGAATGGCGTCCACGTGATCCGAGCGCAGAAAACTGGCCGTGCGCGAATACAGCAGAACATAATCATGCGACGCCTCGGCATTCAGCGCTGCACCAACTGAAAAGAAAATCTCGGCCATGCCATCCTGTGCTGACTGCACATGGGTGAATGGCAGCGTTTCGCCCTCAGAAAGGCGCGCGGTATAATCTTCAATCGATGGATCGCTGCCCACGGCAAAGACGTCATCAAGAAACTGAACCGCATCCTCGTTTCGATCCAATTGCGACAAGACCTCAGCCCGTGCCAGCGCGGCGCGGCGCGAAAACCGTGCAACAGCACCGCCATTTGCATCGAAAATCGCTTCGGCCCCTTCAAAGTCCCCTATCGACGCCAACGCCATTGCTTTGTGGTACAGCGCAAAGTCGCGCAGGCCGTCTTGCGTGGACACCGTATCGAACTGTTCGATCGCCTTGGTCATCTCGCCTTGACCAAGATGAGCCCAGGCGGTCATCAACCCATCCACCAAAGGCCCGATGCCTTGCGTTTCAACATTGCGATCCAGGACGTCCTGAAACTGTCCTTCTTCGATCAGATTGGCTGCGATCACGATCCGCGCAGCCTGGCTGGGCAGGTTGGCATTCTGAAGCGACTGAGCCACCGGCAACGCCCGCTCGACCTGACCCAATGCCAGACGCGCAACCACAACGCTTTCCAGCAGCAGCTGGTTCTGAGGGTCGAACTTCAGCGCCTGCGCATAGTATTTTTCCGCCGCCGAATAATCGTTTTCATAGATTGCCTGACGCCCGGCCAGATAAGATCCGGCACCGGTATCCGCATAGACCGGCATCGTAATTGACGAAGAAAACAGCGCGGCCAGTGCCGCGCGATATATCAGGGAAACCACCGAAATCCTGCCTTGCTGCCATTTACTGCAAAACAAGCTAGGGCTTCGGCCCGCAAGAGGCAATGGCCGAGCCTTCACGACCCTGCCACCGCCCATGTTTTTGCCTACATGTTGGGATAGTTCGGACCATCCCCGCCCTGCGGCGTTGTCCAGGTGATATTCTGACTGGGATCTTTGATGTCACAGGTTTTGCAGTGCACGCAATTTTGAAAGTTGATGACGAATCGCGGCCCTGACGCTTCGTCCTGAACCACTTCGTACACGCCTGCCGGGCAATACCGCTGCGCCGGTTCGTCGAATTCGGGTAGATTGACCTTGATCGGTATCTCAGGATCGGACAGGTGCAGGTGGCAAGGCTGACTTTCTTCGTGATTCGTGGCCGCAAATGAAACATTGGTCAGACGGTCGAACGACAGCACCCCGTCGGGTTTCGGGTAATCGATCGGAGTGTGCTTATCTGCGTCTTCCGTTGCCTGTGCATCAGTCTTGCCGTGTCCCAGCGTACCCAGCAGCGAAAAGCCCAACGTGTTGGTCCACATATCCATGCCGCCCAGCGTCAGCGATGCGGTCAGGCCGTATTTTGACCACAAAGGCTTGACGTTGCGAACTTTTTTCAGGTCCGACCCAATCGGACCCTGGCGTACATCTGTCTCGTAATCAGTCAGTTCATCGCCAGAACGTTCGGCCTTGATGGCGTCATAGGCCGCTTCGGCCGCGGCCTTACCTGACAACATTGCATTGTGATTGCCCTTGATGCGCGGCACGTTGACCATGCCCGCCGAACAGCCCAGCAACGCCACACCGGGCGCGACCAGTTTCGGCATCGATTGAAAACCGCCTTCGGTGATCGCACGCGCACCATAAGCCACCCGTTTACCGCCTTTCAGCAGGTCTGCGACCATCGGGTGATGTTTGAAACGCTGAAATTCCATATACGGATAAAGGTATGGGTTCTTGTAGTTCAGGTGCACCACAAAGCCGACATAGACCTGATTGTTTTCAAGGTGATAAATAAACGATCCGCCACCGGCATTGCTGCCCAGCGGCCACCCCATCGTGTGCGTTACGGTTCCTTCCTTGTGCTTTTTGGGGTCTACCTCCCAGATTTCTTTCATGCCTACACCGTATTTCTGCGGTTCTTTGCCCGCAGACAGGTCGTATTTGGCGATGACCTCTTTCGACAATGACCCCCGGACACCTTCGGACAGGAACACGTATTTGCCGTGCAGCTCCATCCCCGGTTCGGTGTCGGGACCGTAAGAACCGTCAGGCTCAAGACCAAAAACACCGGCAACAACGCCTTTCACCTCACCCGCGTCGCCGTAAACCAGTTCCGAGCACGCCATGCCCGGGAAAATCTCGACGCCCAGTTCTTCGGCCTGCTCGGCCATCCAGCGACAGACATTTCCCATTGAAACGATGTAGTTGCCGTGATTGTTCATCAACGGCGGCATCGGAAAGTTGGGGATGCGCAGCTTGCCTGCCTCGCCCAGCATGTAAAAATTGTCTTCAGTCACCGGAACGTTCACCGGTGCCCCTTTTTCTTTCCAATCGGGTATCAATGCGTCCAGACCACACGGGTCAAGC
This sequence comes from Pseudomonadota bacterium, assembly GCA_039028255.1. Classification (GTDB taxonomy): domain Bacteria; phylum Pseudomonadota; class Alphaproteobacteria; order Rhodobacterales; family Rhodobacteraceae; genus Ruegeria. The sequence continues at coordinate 32,415 of JBCCIK010000014.1, forward strand.
ACTGCGCCCGAAAGGATATGCGCACCCACTTCTGATCCCTTTTCAAGAACCACAACTTCCAGATCAGAATCCAACTGTTTCAGACGGATGGCAGCCGACAGACCCGCTGGGCCAGCGCCGACAATCACCACGTCATACTCCATTGCTTCGCGTTCAATTTCGGCCATCGCGGGCTCCTTAGCTAACTTTCCGAATTGGCGCTCTCATTGCATGGTATGCGCAATATTGTTTCACGGCTGATTACATGGTCCCGAAGACAAACGTCAATTAAAACACAGCGTAACATCGCTGCAACGCGGCGTTCATTTAGTGGGTGTGTCTCCCATCAGATATCTGGGACCGCTCCCGTTAGACTTGGCCCGGTCATCCGGATTGTACAGCGCGCATTTGGGCAAGCTCAGGCAACCGCACCCGATACAACCGTCCAGATTGTCGCGCAATTGCATCAGAGTATCGATTCTCTGATCCAGACGGGCGCGCAGATCGACGCTGATGTCCTTCCAGTCCGCAGGCGTTGGCGTGCGATTTCCGGGCAGACCTGACAGAACATCGCGAATCTCGGGCAAGGTCAGACCGAACTGCTGTGCGATCATGACAAAGCTCAGCCGCCTGATGTCGGCGCGCTGATATCGCCGCTGCCCCCCCGCGTTGCGCCAGGGCGCGATCAGGCCCTGCGCCTCGTAATACCGGATCGCAGACACGGCCAGGCCGGTGCGACGCGCCAGTGCGCCTATCGCCAACCCTTCGGAAACCGCCATGACACCTCTCGAAAAAAACCTTGACCTAAAGTTAGGTTTAGAAATTACGCTGAGTCGACACAAGCCTGAATCTGGAAAGGAACTCTGAAAATGGCGACGCTTGAGCATGCAAATTTCACTGTCCGCGATCCCAAGGCTTCTGCCGCCTGGATGCAAAGAGTTTTCGGATGGGAAACCCGGTGGGAAGGTCCGGCAATGGTCGGAGGCTACACTGTTCATGTCGGCAGCACCCACACCTACCTTGCGCTGTATGCGCCCGCTGACCCAAAGACAGCAGGCAGCAGCAGCCACGAGACCGTTGGCGGCCTGAACCATGTCGGCGTTCTGGTCGAAAATATCGACGCAATTGAGGCCAGGGTGCGCGACGCGGGATTCACGCCGCAAAATCACGCGGATTACGAACCGGGCCGGCGATTTTACTTCGATGACGACAACGGCATTGAATTTGAGGTGGTACAATATGATTGAGATGCTGTGGCTTTGCACGCCCCCAAATCGCTGGCGCAGGGACAAACACGCAGATCATCGACACAGGCGCCACCCCACGTCTGCCGAACGGCGCTAAGTCGCGAATTGACCCTTACGCCGGTTCTGGCCTCTTGCAATTCTCGTCCCATTTGGGTCAGGTATCTAACGACCCATCACTCGCCCCGACGCTATACATGCGGCGGGGCGGCTCAATTTAAGCGTGGACGACACGACCATGGAAAAGATTCCAATGACGCCTTCGGGCAATGCCGCGTTGGAAGCGGAACTGAAAAACCTGAAATCCGTCGAGCGCCCGGCGATCATCGCGGCGATCGCGTCAGCGCGTGAACTGGGCGATCTGAAAGAAAACGCCGAGTATCACTCGGCCCGCGAAAAGCAGGGCTTTATCGAAGGCCGGATCAAGGAACTGGAAGGTATCCTGTCGCTGGCGGATGTGATCGATCCTGCCAAGTTGACGGGCCCGATCAAATTCGGCGCCAAAGTCACCCTGGTCGACGAAGACACGGACGAAGAAAAAACCTGGCAGATCGTGGGAGAGTATGAGGCCAATATCGAAAACGGCCTGCTGAACATCAAATCGCCCATGGCGCGCGCGCTGATCGGCAAGGACGAAGGCGACAGCGTCGAGGTGCGGACACCGGGTGGTGTGCGTTCTTATGAAGTTCTCAGTATCGAATACGCCTGACCGGAGCACGCAGCATGTCGGGGACAAATCCTGACCAGGAATCCGAACGGCCAACCCCGCTGGGCATCTATGATCGTCCCGGGCGACCCAGTATAACGGGGATCGAGATTGCAGCCTTGATCCTGAGCCTGATCTGGTTGGTGGTATCGGTTGTGTTCCTGGTCTTGCCGGATCAGGGTCAGGATGGCGGCGTTGTCGTTACGTTCCTGGCTGTGTTCATGCCGGTTGCGATGATCTGGGTGGCAGCCACCGCCATGCGTGCAAGCCGGGTGATGCGCGAGGAAAGCGAACGCCTGCAAACCGCAATTGATGCAATCCGGCAGGCTTATGTCACCCAACAACAGCGCGCGGCCAGCACCTATGAACCGACGGTGACGAAAAAACTGGACGAAATCGCCCAAACCGCAAAAAAGACCGAAGACGCACTGGCGACTTTTTCGTCCAAGCGCGCGGAACCTGTCCGCAACCGCGCCTCATCACCGGCAACCCAGGATCAGACACTGCTAGAGCTTGGCACCCAGGCGGAAGATATCGCACCGCCTTTGACCACAAAGGTTTTTATTCGCGCCTTGCACTTTCCGGAAACCGAACAGGACGAAGACGGGTTCGATGCTCTGCGTTTGGCATTAAAAGATCGCAAGACCGCTCAGCTTGTTCAGGCGTCGCAGGATGTGCTGACGCTGCTCAGCCAGGAAGGCATCTATATGGACGACTTGCGCCCGGATATGGCGCGCCCGGAAATCTGGCGGCAATTTGCCCATGGTGCACGGGGACGTTCGGTTGCCGCACTGGGCGGTATTCGGGATCGGTCTTCTCTGGCTTTGACGGCTGCACGGATGAAACAGGACCCCATATTTCGCGACGCCGCGCATCATTTTCTCAGACGCTTTGACAATATGATCGTCGATTTTGAACCAACGGCCAGCGATGCGGAACTGACGGCGCTGGGTGAGACGCGCACCGCAAGGGCGTTTATGCTGCTGGGGCGTGTGGCCGGGACATTTGACTAGGGCCGTTGTGACCTTAAGCAGGCTCAACCGCCCAGCTCATCCGCGTCGAGCCTTTGAATCCGAACAGGTATTTCAAAGGCCCTGTCTTCTCGTGTCTCAACGCGTAAAATCCTTCGCGCTCGTACAAAGCGCGCGCTCTGGGGTTGGTATCAATCACGTCCAGATGTACCTGTGACATACCCTGACGCCGCGCTTCGGTCTTGATCGCGGCCAGCAAGGCGGTTCCGACACCTTTGCCGCGCGCCTGCGGGGCAACGCAGATACCGTCCATCTGAAACACGCCCGGTTGCACGTTGCGTTCCAGAAAGCTCAATACCAATGCGCGCCAAAATGCGCCTGGCCAACCATAGATTTCCGCAAGATCCGAAAGGCTGCCATTGGCAAAACCGCCATCCGTCGTTTTGAACCCGGCAAGCCCTTGCATCTGACCCGACGCATCGCGTGCAACCAGAGCATATGCAGGATCAAGCGTCCGTTCCAGAAACGCCAGCGCCTTGTGCTGAGGCCCCATCACCGTGTGCAGCTTGTCGGCAAAGGCGTTCCAGAAAAGACCAGCCGCTTGCCTGTGTTCGCGCGCGCAGAATCCGGCAGAGACATTGATCTTCACAATCCGAACGCGCCAAACGGAAGAAACCGCACCGCATCACCAGGTTTCACATGCCGTTCGCCATCTTCAATCTCGACCAGCCCTTCGGCCCAGCTCAGACCGCTGATCCTGCCAGAACCTTCCGAATGAAAAACTTCGGCGCGACCGTCGCGGATACGGGCCCGCAGATACTCGCGCCGACCCGGTTTCTTGCGCTTTTCAAACGCGGCCGGAATGTCGAAACCCTGTGGCTCCATCCATCCTTGACCTGACATCAAACTCAACGCGGGGCGCGCAAAAATCAGCGTACAAACCATGGCTGCAACCGGGTTTCCGGGCAGACCAAAAACCGGCATTCCGCCCCACATGCCCAACGCCAGCGGTCGGCCGGGCTTCAGCGCGATACGCCATTGCTGCATCGCGCCGGATTGTCGCAAAAGCGCGGAAACGTGATCTTCGTCCCCCGATGACGCACCGCCGCTTGTCAGAACGACATCCGCCACATCACCCGCCGCGTCCAGCCGCGCCCGCAGCAGGTCCCGGTCATCACCGACCCGACCCATGTCAACAGGTTCAAAACCCATACGCTGCATCATGGCCAGCAGCATAGGACGGTTTGCGTCGAAAATCTGGCCCGGCTGTGCCTGTGTACCGGGTTCAACAAGTTCGTCGCCTGTCGACAATACCGCCACACGCAACGTCTTGTGCACCGGGACCTCTGCAACGCCTATTGCCGACATCAGCGCCAAATCCGCTGGCGTTATCAGCCGACCGGCAGATAAAGCCAGATCCCCTTGTTTGACATCCTCGCCTGCCTTGCGGGTGTTTGCGCCCCGTTTCAATGGTCCATGAAACGCAATCTGGCCGTCCTGCCGTGTGACATCTTCTTCGAGTATGACCGTATCCACGCCATCCGGCAGCGCTGCACCTGTCAGTATCCGCACTGCGTGACCCTCGGGCACCCCAGCGCTGAGCGGTTCGCCCGCGGCTGCGCGGCCCTCGACCACAGGCATGATCTGCGTGCCATCCAAGGCGGGTCCGGCAAACCCATACCCGTCAACCGCCGTGTTCGGCAAAGGCGGGTTCGACCGTTGTGCAATCACGTCCGTCGCCAAAATCCGACCGCTGGCGTGTGGCAGGGGCACAGGTTCGGTTGCCGTGATCGGGCGCAACCTGTCCTGCAGTACGCGCAGGGCGGCATCTACAGGCGTCCAATCTACCCCGGCGGGCAAGGCAAAGCAGTCGTTGCGCAACGGGGGCGGCGCAATGCCCGGTTTGTTCTGAGGCACACCCAAAATCCAACCTTCCTCTGCTGCTGTCACATCCAACTGCTCTGATAATTCCTGATCTGTCAAACGTGACAGAGTCAAGGCGACCTGTTCAACCTGCCATGCATCCTTGATGCGCCCATGCGGCGCCGGGCCAAGGTTCAGCGACGGCCAGATTTCCACAAAGGCGACCGGCGTCTCCAGCGGCTGAAACGGCCAGATTGCGATCTGGCCGGAAAACCTGTGACGCAGACGATGCAGCACCGGCAGACCCATCATGACCTGGCCACCAACAGCACCGGCGCCGCCCATCTGCCAGCAAGTAAAGGTGCCCTTTGCCAAGCCTTCGACCTGCCGTTTTTCAGGAAACGGGTTTGCGTGGTCCATCTTGCGTTTTGGCAGGCATGCAATCTCGCGCTTCAGACCATTGAACCAGAACGGTCCCTTACCGCCAAACGTGCAATTGATTTCGCCTGCTACATCAAACCGGTTGTTATTGTGCGGACTGTCCTTGATGCGCTGTTCAAACCACGCCCATAGCATCAGCGGATCGTCCGATGCGGTCAGAGCACGGGCAAATCCCCGTGGATATCCGAACGGAAAATCGAACCCCAGGCACAAACGCCTGCCTGCGGCAAGCTCCGTACTTATCAGATTGTCCAGCCAGTCTTCGGCAACGACACGGTTGCGCAAGTATACGGGATCCTGCGCTTGTCCGTTTCGCACAACGCAAGCCCAGATTGCATCTTTTCGCGGTCGGGGCCCGGTATCATTGCCGCCCGACCAATCGACCATCGCAAACGTTTCGAACAGGCTCACAGGCCGACCTCTTGCAAAACGAAATCTGCAATTTCCGGCGCGTCATTCAGATCGAATACCGGCCGGTCCAGCGTCAATGGCGTATCACTGGCCACAGCGCGGATCGTTTGATCCCCGGGCGCGATCAATGGATTGCCCGGTTCCGCCCGAAAGGCTTCGATCTTGGGGTGGCGTGCGCGCTTGTAACCTTCGACCAGCACCAGATCGACAGGCTGCAAGCGTGCCAACAGCTCATCCAGGGTCGGTTCCGGCTGCCCTCGCAACTCCTGCATAACGGCAACCCGTTGCGCCGAAGCCAACAATACTTCCCGAGCTCCGGCCATGCGGTGACGATGGCTGTCGCGACCCGGCTGATCGACGTCAAAACTGTGATGGGCATGCTTAAGGGTGGAAACGGTGAACCCACGTGCGGTGATTTCGGCGACAAGGCGTTCCATCAGCCCGGTTTTGCCCGCGTTCTTCCAACCCGTTACCCCGTAAATCCTCATGCTTGCTCTCGCAGTGTCTGTGCTCGTTTCAGATCATCGGGCGTGTTGACGTTGAAAAAAGGATCGAAGGGGTCCGTGGGAAAAAGCGCCTCGCGCCCGGCATGCTTATCGGTCCAAAGTACCACTTTGCGCAGCCCGTCGTTCAGCGCCGCGCGCAGATCATCGCGCAAGGCGACGGGCCAAAGCCCAAATGTGGGATGCCGGTTGACCCGTTTGCCGCCGCCGGATTTCAACAGCTCTGCCCCCGTGCGCGGTGTCGTCGCCACAACCAGAGGAAGATCCTGGTTCCGTGACGCTGCCTGCAACCGGTCCACCAGATCACGGGGAAAAAAAGGCGTATCAGCGGCGGCTGTCACGATGCTGTGCCGACCTTGCGTTGCCGCCCAGTCGAGCCCCGCCAAAACACCGGCCAGAGGACCTGCAAAACCGTCGATCGTGTCGGGCAGGATCGGCAAATGCAAATCGGCAAATCGTTTCGGATCTCCGTTGGCATTCAAGGCAAGGTCATCAACCTGCGGCGCAAGCCGGTCGACGACATGAGACAGCAGGCTGCGTCCCCCGATTTTCAACAGCCCCTTGTCGCCACCACCCATGCGCGTGGCTTGCCCGCCCGCCAGAATAACGCCCAGAGGTTTGGTCATTTGGTCCCCCCGTGCACGGCGGCAGAACGCGTCGCATTACAGTGCGATGGGAAAAAACCACAGATGCGCACCCGGACGCGTCGCATTTTTCCGACATCTTTCATGCGCGGTTCAGGGTCATTTTCAGCGCGCCCAGCCCAAGGCCCAAACGTCTTGCCCCAACTGGGATGCCTGAGGTCGGATTTGGCCTGCGGTGGCCACAATAGCAAGGCTCTGACATGCAAGGCGACGTCACCGAGGACCGGAACAGGTGCAGATTTCAAAGCCCCGGCTAAACCAATATCCCATGTGCTCATCCCGCGCTCTTTCGCCGATGTTTCCGGTCTTCGGCCGGCACATGCGCCGGATCCACATCGCGTAACAGCCGGTCAGCCCCCGACAAACACACAAACCGTTGCCCCCGCATCCGCCCGATCAGGGTCAGTCCGACCTCGCGGGCAATTTCGACACCCCATGCGGTAAACCCCGACCGGGAGGCCAGTACCGGAATACCCATCATCGCGGTCTTGATTACCATTTCCGAGGTCAGCCGACCCGTCGTGTATAAAATCTTGTCTGCGGCTGGCTCACCTTCGGACATCATCCAGCCTGCAATCTTGTCCACAGCGTTGTGACGGCCGACATCTTCCATATACACCAGCGGACGCGTCTGATGACACAGGACCGTGCCGTGAATCGCCCCGGCCTCAAGATACAACGACGGCGTGCGGTTGATCTTGGCCGCCAGATCGTACAGCCAGGATGTGCGCACCTGAACTTGTGGCAGGCGCACATCCTCTAACCCTTCCATCATGTCACCGAACACGGTGCCCACAGCGCACCCGCTGGTGCGCGTCTTTTTTCTAAGTTTGTCTTCATAAGACGTCTGACGCGCCGTGCGTACAACAACGGTTTCCAGGTCGTCATCGTAATCCACCGCGGTGATTTCATCGTCAGACCGCAGCATGCCCTGATTGAGCAGAAAGCCCACAGCCAGATACTCGGGATAGTCGCCGATGGTCATGGCCGTCACGATTTCCTGTGAATTCAGAAAAATCGTCAGCGGTCGTTCCTCGACAACCGAGATATGGCTGACCTCGCCATTCTGGTCCACACCATCAACCGCCCGAGTCAGGCGCGACGCCCCAGGATCAGGCGCGATGATGTACTCTGATGCATCCGGTTTCGCGGACAATTGCAACCCTTTCACAAGCCAGATACTGCTGCTGAGAACACCATAGGATTTAGCCATGGCAGACTCCACAACCAAGTCGTACTTCTGGAAGGGTTTCCGCGATGGTTCGCCATTTGTTTTCGTGGCGATCCCGTTTGGCACATTATTTGGTGTGTTCGCCACCGAAGCCGGTTTGAACATCGTCCAGACACTTGCCTTTTCCGCAACAGTTTTTGCCGGCGCGGCGCAGTTCACCGCGTTGCAACTGCTGGAAGAGAATACGCCCACGATTATCGTTTTGATCTCGGCACTTGCGGTGAATTTGCGGGTTGCGATGTATTCGGCGTCTCTGACCCAATATCTGGGCGGTGCACCTTTATGGCAAAGAGCCTGCGCTGCTTATGTAACGGTTGATCAGTCTTATGCCTGCGCCATCGCGCAGTTCGAAAAGGACACCGGGATGCGCCTGCCCGAGCGCATGGCGTATTTCTTCGGCTCGATCACACCGGTCCTGCCCTGCTGGGTTGTCGCCACATACCTGGGTGCGGTTCTGGGAACGCAGATTCCGGATAGCTGGGCATTGGATTTTGCGCTGCCCATTACCTTTCTGGCCATGCTGGGCCCGATGATGCGCACGCTTGCGCATGTCATCGCGGCACTGGTCGCAATTGTAGTTTCGTTGCTGGCGGTCAACGTGCCGTTCAACCTTGGCCTGCTGATCGCCGGAACGGCCGGTATGATGGCCGGGGCACAGGCCGAGGTGATGCTGGCGCGTCATAAGGCCGGATGACCATGCATATAGATGCTGCCACCATCTGGATTATCATTGCAGGACTGGCATTTGGCAGCTTTGCCTTGCGGTTTGTGTTTATCGGGTTCGTAGGGGACCGGCCGATGCCACCCTGGGTGCTGCGGCATCTGCGCTATACTGCGGTTGCAATTCTGCCTGCACTGATCACACCGTTGGTCGTGTGGCCTGCTGCGACCGACGGGCAACCCGATTTGCCCCGAATGGCCGCTGCCACAGTTGCGCTGGCTGTAGGCGTTGTCTCAAAGAATATGCTTGCCGCGATATTCTCGGGCGCTGGCACACTTTACGGCCTGCTTTTCCTACTGGGTTAAAGGGCCGTCCAACTGGTTCAGGCGGGCGTTGTTTTCGGCCAGACCCTTTTGCAGATCGGCATCGTCATTCTCGCGATATTCTTCAGTGATCACGCCGGGCAAAGCCCCGAATTGTTCGGACAGCTTGACGGGAAAGAATGTAACGTCGATCTCTTCGAACCCCGGAACCTGCTTTAGAATAGTTGCGGTCGAATTTGCGCAGAAGGCACCGGCGACCGGGCCGGTCTGCTTTGCCAGCTGATAGGCAATTTCAGCCTGCTGCGGCGTCACCTCGATTGTCTGAATTCGGGCGTAATGCGTTTCTCTGGCATGAGAACTGCGATAAGCGCGCTCAACCGCGGGGGTGATGCCGTACAGGATGTCATTCTGTAGCGGTACGACATCCGCCTGAAACGACCCCGCCGGATCGAAGATAACGCGCTCGCTGGCGTTGATCATCAAAGAAGTGTGTGCGCCGGAACCGCTGCGCGTGCTGATCATCGTGTACAGCGTCAGGGTCGACGGGCCGGGGTCGCTGTAGGATCGGGCCACGATTTCGGCCTGATCCGCCTGAGGACGACTGGAAACGGCACAGCCCGCCACACTTGCTGCCAGAAGGCAGGCCATCAGGATTCGCAGCACAGCGCGCGCCCGAGCTCTATCAGGACGCAAATACCGCAAGAAAAAGCGCCACAAATGCCAGAACCGCCCCAATCCAGATGGTTGCTTTGACGAAGCCGTCAAATGTTTTTGCCTGATCGGTGATGTCCATATCGCCGTGTTTGTGTTCAGCCATGAGTCTCAGATTCCCAAATCATATGTTCACCCCGTTGGATAATCGAAATCCTGCGGGCTGTCACCACGTCATTCGCGCGCAGGGGCGCGGTCGCCAAGGACAAAACAGCCCGGATAGCCAAAGCCCCACCGCCAGGGCAAACCGCTGCAAGGCGCACCGCCGAAACGTACGGCACCAAACATCGCATCGGCGGTCAGCGCGTGCACCAGACGCACCTGGTCGGGGGTCATATCGTATCGTTCTGCATACGCTTCGGCATGGTTGTCCCCATGCGCTTTGACGCAGGATTGCAGCGCCTGATCAGCGGCGACCCGGGCGTCATAGCTGTCATCGGCCTGCATTGCGCCCCCGGCGGTGTGATAGGCACGGTCGTGAGTGACACAGCAGTATTCCCAGGGCGGATGCTCTTCGAAAAGTGCCCGGATCTTTGGGAACCTTTCGGACACCCAACGCCAGCTTGCCGACAAGCCGCCCGAGCATCCGTCCGTTTCAAAAGGCGCGGGTGCTTCATTTCCGCGTTGTGCAATCAAAGCGCGATGCGCGGGCATCTCGACGCTGCGCAGCACATCCTGCGCGATAGCTGGACCAGTTAGACAGACCAGCACAATCGCCAGTTCAAGGGCTTTCATCGCGCATTGCCTCGGTGTCCATCTGCAATCCGAACGTGGTTGCCAGCCACAGCATCAGCCGTTCGGCCGGACCCATTTCGGCGCGGGCTTGCAGCACCTCGCGGGCCATGGCAGACCGGTCCGTGATCAGACCATCGACACCCATCGAGGCCATGGCAGACATCTCAAGGGGATCGTTGATTGTCCATACATAGATATCCTTGCCTGCATCATGCACCGACCGGATAAGACCCGGAGAAACGGTTGCCGCATTCACCGCAACAAAATCTCCCTCCAATCCGGACAGATCCCCGATGGCGGTGGCAGCCAGAACACCGGCGCGCCAGTCAGGTCGCAGCGCTTTCATCTTTTGAACGGCCGGGTATTTCAAAGACATGGTGGCGATCTGATCCTGCATACCCAGCGTTTCGACCAGCTCTACCACGCGGTTTTCCAAATCGACGTCATGACCGTAATACTTCAGCTCGATTATGACGTTGGCCTTGCCTTGTGCGGCTTCGAGCACGTCCTGCAATGTCGGCGTTCGCTGATCCGCGTATTCGGGCTCAAACCAGCTTCCAATGTCAATTTCAGCCAGATCTTCCATCGTGGCATCCCAGATCTTGAGGTCGACGCCCGCCAGTTTCATAAAATCGCTGTCATGTGCCACGATGACCACGCCATCAGCGCTTTCCTGCACATCGATTTCAACCCAGTCCGCCCCATCTTCAATTGCCTTGAGAACCGAGGACATGGTGTTTTCCGGGCGCAATGCGGCTGCCCCGCGATGGCCGATGACCTCAGCCCGGTCAGGCGCCTGCACACTGGCCAGCAGACGTTGCCCGAACAGACCACCAAAAAACAGCGCTGCCAACGCAAAGCCCATCGCGACAATCAACGGCACACCCAGACGACGCGGGGCCGGATGCACAGGTTCAGGGGTCTTGATCTCGAAAAATCCATCCAGCAACACGGCCAATGCGCCCAGCGCGGCGGCTGCCAGCACAAGCCCGGCCAGTGACCAAAGCCCCGCAATCAACAGGCTGTAGATCAACGCCAGACGCAGATTCCCGGCCCCCTGCAAAGGGACAATAGCGAATAGAAAACCTGCGGCCCAGGCGATCAGGCCGGCAATGATCAGTCGCAGGATCAGCCACAGCGCCAGCTCGATTTTCAGGCGACCGCGTTTTCCCTCCATCCGGTTGGCGCTGATACTGAAGGCATGCGCCGGATGCACGTTTTCAAAAAGGACCAGATGCAGGCCCAGCGCCCATGATGACAGTCGCCGGATCAGAACCCAGACCATGACCAGAACAACGGTCCCGATCAGCACGACCGCGATCCAGAATGAAGGCGGGTGAAAGGTCAGGTAATAATTGATGTCGTATTCGGTCAGCGTCCACCAAGCGATACCGCCAGCGACAATGGCGAAGGGCAGCATCAGCAGCACGACGCGCAGCACGAACCGCACCGCAAATCCAAACAAGGCCGACAGGCGCGACAGGATCAGACCGATGGCTGAACTGCTGGCCCGCCACGGATCAGCCTCGCCCATGCGCAGGGATCCGGCCATGACAGAAAACACAAACACTTCCGCCAGCAGAAACACGCTGAGCACGACGACCGCGGCAATAAAACCCGCAGGCGAAAGAATGAACAGGGCAATATCCTGATCGGTCAGCGCGGACTGATGCGACAGCGAAACGGCCAGGTTCACAGCCAACGCAACACCCGGCGCAATCAGCGCCAAAAGCAATAAACGCACGGCGACATAAACCGGCACAAACACGCGCCTGCGCGCCCAGGCACCGGCATAGGCATGTGCAACATCTGAAAAATATGCCACGCGGGCGCCCTCCTGAATGGTCAAACCATTCAAGTCTGCGCACACGTGAATTGCAAGTCAGCTGTCTTCCAGATCCGCCGCCAGCCGGAACCCTATGCGATTGGCCGGTTTATCCTCGACAGGTTTGGGCAGCGCGCGCAGCATGACATTCAATTGGCTGACATGCTGGACCAGCTGAGTGCGCGCTCCGGTACCTTCG
>JBCCIK010000015.1:0-43829 GCA_039028255.1 Pseudomonadota bacterium
CCCCCCCCCCCCCCCCCCCCCCCCCCCCCCCCCCCCCCCCCCCCCCCCCCCCCACCCCAACCTCTCAACTCAGCTGTTCATCGCAGCCCAGACACGCGACGGGCTCATCGGCATATCAATGTGATCCACCGCCTTGCCGCCCGCGTTCAACGCATCCAGAACCGCGTTGACCACCGCAGGTGGTGATCCGATGGCGCCGGCCTCGCCACAGCCCTTCACACCCAGTGGGTTGTGTGTACAGGGCGTCTGGCTGGAATGATCCACCGCGTAGAACGGAACGTCGTCCGCCCGCGGCATGGCGTAGTCCATGAATGACGCGCTCAGCAACTGGCCGTTTTCGTCATAGGCACAGTTCTCAAGCAACGCCTGACCTATACCCTGACCAATCCCGCCATGGACCTGACCGTCCACGATCATCGGATTGATAATGTTTCCAAAATCATCCGCAGCCGTGAATTTTTCGATGGTCACCTGACCGGTTTCCGGATCCACCTCCACTTCGCAGGCGTAAGCCCCTGCCGGGAACGTAAAGTTGGCCGGATCGTAAAACGCGGTCTCTTCCAGCCCCGGCTCCACCTCCAGGGGATAGTTGTGTGGGACATAGGCCGTCAGGGTCACATCTCCCCAGGCCACAGACTTGTCGGTGCCCGCAACGCTGAACTGTCCGTCCTTCAACTCGATATCAGCCTCGGACGCTTCCAGCAGATGCGCTGCAATCTTCTTGGCCTTTTCGATCACCTTTTCGGTCGCCTTGACCATGGCCGAACCGCAGACCGCCAACGACCGCGAACCATAGGTGCCCATGCCGAAGGGGATTTTCGAGGTATCGCCATGCACAATCTCGACCATCGATTCATCGATGCCGATCATGTCGGCCACAACTTGTGGAAACGCGGTCTCGTGCCCTTGCCCGTGGCTGTGTGCACCAACCATGACGCTGATCGAGCCCGTGGCATTCACCCGCACGGTCGCCGCATCATACAGACCCGCGCGGGCCCCCAGCATGCCGACGATGTTCGAAGGCGCGATACCGCAGGCTTCGATATAGCAGTTGACGCCCAGACCGCGCAGTTTGCCGTTGGCTTTACTGGCTGTGCGTCGGGCCGCAAAACCTGCCAGATCGGCGGCGGCCTCAAGCTTGTCCATGGTCCCGTTGTAATCCCCGGTGTCATAGGTCAACGCCACCGGCGTGTCATAGGGGAACTGGGTGACAAAGTTCTGACGACGCAGGGCAATCGGATCGACGCCCAATTCACGCGCGGCCTTGTCTACAACGCGTTCCAACTGGAACGTCGCCTCGGGCCTGCCGGCACCGCGATAGGCATCGACAGGAACGGTGTTGGTGAACATCGCCTTCACGTTCACTTGAATGACCGGCGTCTTGTAATTGCCCGCCATCAGTGTTCCGTGCAGCCAGGTCGGAACCGAGCTCGAGAAGGTCGACAGATACGCCCCCAGATTTGCATAGGTGTTGGTGCGCAAGCCGATGAAGTTGTTGTCCGCATCCAGTGCCAGTTCGATCTTGCTGACATGGTCGCGGCCATGGGCATCCGACATGAACGCCTCAGACCGGCTGGACGTCCACTTGACCGGACGATTGCAGGCCTTGGCGGCAAAGGTGCAGAACGCCTCTTCTGCGTAATGGAAAATTTTGGTGCCAAACCCGCCGCCCACATCCGGGGCCACAACGCGCACCTTGTGTTCCGGCAAGCCCAGCACAAAAGCACACATCAGCAGGCGGATCACATGCGGATTCTGCGAGGTGGTAAACAGCGTATATTCATCCGTGCCCCGCTTGTACTCGCCCACCGCCACACGTGGCTCCATCGGGTTGGCGACCAGACGGTTGTTGACCAGATCCAACGTGGTCACATGCGCGGCATTGGCGAAAACCTCGTTGACCTTGTCATCATCCGCTTCGCCCAACTGCCAGTCATAGCAGATATTGTTCTTCAGATCGTCATGAACCAGGGTCGCCCCGTCCTGCGCGGCGGCTTTCATGTCCATGACCGCGGGCAGGTCCTCGATGTCGACATTAATCGCCTCGGCCGCGTCGCGGGCCTGTTCCAGACTGTCGGCCACAACGGCGGCAATGGGATCGCCCACATGCCGAACCTTGCCTTGGGCCAGGATCGGGTGCGGCGGCTCTTGCATTGGCGCGCCATGCTTGTCAGTCACCTCCCAGCCGCAGGGCATGCCGCCCACGCCTTCGAAATCCTTGCCGGTAAACACCTTGACCACGCCCGGCATAGCCTCGGCCGCTGACGTGTCCACGGATTTGATCCGTCCATGCGCGATGTCAGACCGCAGGAAATGCACATAGGCCTGACCATGTACGTTGATGTCGTCTGTGTAATTGCCTGCTCCGGTCAGAAAGCGTACGTCTTCGCGCCGCTTGGAACTGGCTCCGATGCCACTGTCTTTGGGCATTGCTGGTTCTCCTCCCATTTACGGATGCAAGCGCATCCTATGTCACCGCCCGGGCGTTCTTCGGAACGCCCGCAGCATGTTATTCAGCAGCGATGCGACTTGCGTCCTGTCCGGATGCGGCCATGATCGCCTTTACGATATTGTGGTATCCGGTACAGCGGCACAGATTGCCTTCCAGATATTTGCGGATCTCGGCCTCGGTCGGGCGTGGATTGTCTTTCAGCAAGGCCGCCGTGCTCATCACCATGCCGGGTGTGCAAAAACCGCATTGCAGCCCGTGGTGATCCTGAAACGCCTGCTGGATGACACTTAACGACCCATCCGGGCTGGCCTGGCCTTCAATCGTTCCTACGTCCGCGCCATCCGCCTCAAGCGCAAGCATGTTGCAGGATTTGACCGCCTCGCCGTTCACATGAACCACACAGGCACCGCACTGGGCCGTATCACAACCCACATGAGTTCCGGTCAGATTGAGATGGTCGCGCAAGAAACCGGACAGCAAAGTCCGCCCTTCCACATCACCGCTCACGGCTGTACCGTTCACGGTCATTGAGACCTTAGTCATAAGATCCTCCCATTTTGGCTTTTTCGCTGTCCCGAGTTAAGCACGGGAATTTTTGTTTGAGAACAAAAATATTTAGCAGCTTGTCCGGGCTGACCCGGCCTTGACTTTCACTATGTATTTCGCTGCTGCGCGAAGGCAAATTAACGTCGCGACGCCCTGGGTTGAGGCCGCGTCGGGATTTCCTTGAGCAGCCCGCCTACACCCATGGCGGCGATATCCGCTCCGCTTGTTTCTATGCCGCAGGCAACGCGGGACAACACCCAGTCCGCCCCGTTCAGGGCGGGCGATCTGGCACATCCGGGCAGCCCGATGACCGGGCGCGTGTTGTATTTGCCCAGAAACAAAAGATTGCCGGGATCGACGGGCATTCCAAACCTGTCGACCTGCCCACCGGCGGCCCGGACGGCCTCGGGCGCCACATCATATGGATCGGATGTCGCCGATCCGGTCAGGATCATCACGACATCCCCCTCCAACCCGGCCAGGGCGGATGCTATTGCCTGTGTGGCATGATCGACGATACGCACGTCGCTCAGCTCCATACCCAGAGCGTCCACGCGGCCGCGGATTGCAGCAATACCTTTGTCGTTGGACGGGCCTCCGGGAATGTCGGTCACAATCAGCCCGGCGGTTTTGTGCTGTGGTCTGGCCATCCGGACGGACGACCATGCCAGATTCGACGCGATGCGCACATCCGCGCCCGGCACGGCATAGGAAATCACCTTGATCGTGGCCACCATGCCGCCCGGGCTCATCTGCTGATACTGCGGAACGGTGGCGACGGTGATCATCGGGTTCACCAGATTGAATGCCTCGAGCGCCGGAATGTCGAACACGGCAAGCCCCGGCCCGTCGGCCAGCAGGTTGACACGCCCGGTAAAGGCATCGGTGGCACGCAGGCCCAGCGACGCCGGATCGGGCGCCAGAGCTGCGGCAAGATTCGACGCCGCCCGGTCCTCGTGACAGTCGTCATATTCCAGGCGCGCAACCGTCACCGAGTCGTAGCCGGCGGCAGTCAGTTGATCCCGGTGTTCATCGGTCAGAATGATGCCCTTGCGCAGTTTTCCGCCCGGAACCTGAACGGAATGTGCCAGGATCGCGTCTGCAACCTCGGCAACGGGAACGGGGCCGAATTTCACGCCTTGCCTCGCAACACAGCCGTCATCTGCGCCAGAACGGCAACCGCAATTTCAGACGGATCCGCAGCACCGATGTCCAGACCGATCGGCCCGTGAATGCGCGCCAGCTGTTCGTCGGTGAACCCGGCCTGCCGCATGCGGTCCAGTCGTTTGGCATGTGTTCGTCGTGACCCCAGCGCACCGATATAGAATACGTCCGCCGCAAGAGCCGCTTGCAACGCCGGATCGTCCAGTTTGGGATCGTGGGTCAGCAGGACCAGCGCGGTCCGCGAATCCAGTCCGATGGCGTTGACGGCCTCGTCCGGCCAATCCGTCAGGATCGTTTCGCCGGGAAACCGGGCGCTTGAACCAAACGCTTCGCGCGGATCAACCAGTGCGGGATCATAACCCGCTATTCGCGCCATTGGCACAAGCGCCTGTGCAATATGCACGGCGCCGACAACGATCAGACGCAAGGGCGGGTTGTGCACCGCGACAAACGTCTTTCCGTCCTCTTCAAAACCGGATCGATCCATGCGCAAACGGTTGCGATAGGCGTTGCGTCGCAAGGCACGATGCCCGGTGTCGACATTGACCTCATACGCAATTGGTTCGCGCCGGGATCGGGCGGCAACCAGATCTTCGAGCATCGGCACCGGCAGGACGTTGCCCACGGGTTCGACAAGCACCCGGATGGTGCCACCGCAAGCCAGACCAACAGCAAAGGCATCGTCATCTGTGACCCCGAATTCCAGTAGACGGGCATCGCCTTCTTCGATGGCCTCCAAAGCTTCGACAATCACCGCGCCTTCCACGCACCCCCCCGACACCGACCCTTCGATGCGGCCATCACCGCCGATCACCAGCTGCGCACCGACACGACGCGGCGCACTGCCCCAGGTTTCGACAACCGTCGCCAACGCCGCGCCGCGTCCGGCGCGATACCAGGTCAGGGCTGTTTCCGGGCTGCTATCGAATCGATCCATGGATCCCTCGTGATTTGCTGCGATCCAACATAAGCAGCTTTGACGCAATGAAAAGCGGACCACGGGCTTTTGCGTTTGAACTCTGCGTTAGGCCCTTGCCGCCCCGGCAGAATAAGGCCGGTTTTGTGATGACATAAACAAAACATTGAATGTCTGGCGACCAGCTTCTAGCGTGTGATCACACATCCCGACCTGTCAGGATGCAATGCAAAATTTTCTATCGGAGACAAAGAGTTGAAACGTATTCTTACACTTGGCATGGCGCTGGGTCTTTTAAGCTCGACCGGCGTGTTCGCCGACACATTTGAACGCTACGGTGAAGTGGACGGCTGGAAGGTCTTTATTGATAACGAAAAGAAATCCTGCCTGATTGAGGCGGTGGACGACAATGAAAACGTGGTCCAAATGGGTCTGACCGAAGATCGCGGCGTCGGTTATGTCGGCGTTTTCACCAAGGCCGAAACCAACATCAAGCGCGGTGAAAAAGAGGGCGTGGCGATCCTGCTGGGTGACAATATTTACGTGGGTGAGGCCACAGGTATGAAAGGCAACATCACCAAGGGGTATTCTGGCGGCTATGTCTTGTCTGACGATCCGCAATTCGCCGATGATCTGGCCAGAAAAAAGGTCATGATCGTATTCCCCGAAAAAGAGTTCGCCTTTACCGTCGATCTGACAGGCACCTACAAGGCGATAGAAATGGCCCGCACGTGCAACGCAGAACAGCTTGGATGAATGTCAGGCGGAAAGCGTGGCCATCAGCCGCGCTTTCTCTCCTGCGTCATCCTGTTTGGAAATGACCGCCGCCAGATCCTCGAGCGACGCAATCGAATGTCCCGCGCGAAAACTATCGACATGAGGCAACATGGCGGCAACACCCTGCGCGCGCGGGGCGAACCCGTCCCAACGCAACAGAGGGTTGAGCCAGATCAGACGACGCGCCGATAGATGCAGACGCTCGGTTTCCCGGCTCAGCGCTTCGGGATCGCCACGATCCAGCCCATCCGAGATCAAAAGCACAACTGCCCCCTGACCCATTACGCGGCGCGACCAGTCGCGGTTGAAGGCGTGCAGACATTCCCCGATCCGGGTTCCGCCTTCCCAATCCTGCGCTTCGGCCCCTGCGGCGGATAGTGCCGCATCTACATCGCGCTGCCTTAGATGACGGGTGATGTTGGTCAGGCGCGTCCCAAACGTAAAGGCATGTACGCGCGCCCAGCCCGCGCCTCTGGCATTTGATACCGTGTGCAGAAAATGCAGGATAATGCGGCTGTATTGGCTCATCGACCCGGAGATGTCACACAGCACCACCAGATTGGGCCAACGCGGTCTGGGCTTTTGCCGCGCGATACCGTGCAACTCGCCACCTTGTCGCATAGCCGCACGCAAGGTTCTGGCGCGGTCGATACGGTGGCCCAGATGGCTTGCCTGCCCTCGGCGGCTTTCAATTGGTTTCACCGGCAAGCTCAGCCGCGACAAAGCGCGTTTGGCCTGCGCGATTTCGGCGGTGCTCATCTGTTCGAAATCCAGACTGCGCAGTCTTTCTTCGGATGATGCGGTCTGAGACGCGTCAATATCCAGTTCGGTTGCGCCGTCCTCGGGCGGGGTCTGCAAACCGTCGCGTTCAACGCCGTCAAGCAAAGCCTCGGCCGCGCGTTTTTCTCCGGCCTCGGCCTGCCGCTCTTCCTGCATGCCGCGAATTGCTGGCAGCATCATGGACATCATGTGTTCGAGATATCGAGGATCGCGCCAATACAGGCGAAAGATCTGTGCAAATACCACGCGATGCTCTGGCCGATTGACAAAGCAGGCATGCAGGGTCCAGTAGAAATCGCTTTTCCGGGTGAAACCGGCAGCCTGCACCGCGCGGATGGCATCAACGACCCGACCTGTACCGATCGGCAGCCCCGCCTTGCGCAAAGCCCGCGCAAAATGCGTGATATTCCGGGCCAGCTTGGGGCTGTCAGGTATGTCCGGAGCAATATGTTCCGCCACTAGACCTCATGGGGGCTCTGCCCCCATACCCCCGCCGTATTTACCACAAGAAGAAGCATCAGGCCGGTTCCAGATCGGCCCTGGCCTGATCCAGAATCCGCTTGGCTTCGGACCCTTGCAGTTTCTGTATGTCGTCCTGATATTTCAGAATTGCCCCCAGAGTGTCGCCGATCACCTCAGGGCTGAGGTTGATGACATCCAGCGCCAGCAGGCATTTGGCCCAATCTATGGTTTCGGCCACACCGGGCTTTTTGAACAGATCTTCTGTGCGCAGGCGCTGCACAAACGCCACCACTTCGCGGCTGAGCGCCTCGGCGGCTTCGGGTGCGCGGGCGTGCAGAATGTCCATTTCGCGGTCGAAATCAGGATAATCCACCCAATGATACAGGCAGCGGCGTTTCAGCGCATCGTGCACCTCGCGCGTGCGGTTCGAGGTCACAATCACAATAGGTGGTTGCGGTGCCTTGATCGTGCCAAGTTCCGGGATGGTCACCTGAAAGTCGCTGAGCGCTTCGAGCAGGAACGCCTCAAAGGGTTCATCCGTGCGATCAAGCTCGTCGATCAGCAGAACCGGAGAACCGTTTGCATCCGTTCGCATGGCCTGGAGCAGCGGGCGTTCCACCAGGTAATCATCCGAGAACAGTTCAGATTGCAGCGCGTTGCGATCTGCGCCGCCGGCAGCTTCGGCCGTACGGATTGCGACCATCTGGGCCGGAAAATTCCATTCGTAGACCGCTGATGCCGCATCCAGACCTTCGTAACACTGTAACCGGATCAGGCGGCGGCCCAGGCCGGCAGCCAGCGCCTTGGCAATTTCGGTTTTTCCAACCCCGGCCTCACCTTCCAGAAACAGCGGCCGCCCCAGTTTCAGCGCCAAAAAAACCACGGTGGCCAGGGATCGCCCACAAACATAGCCTTGCGCGCCGAGCGTATGCTGAACCGCATCGATGGTTTGAGGTGGATGCATCTGCGTTCTCCTTCGCGCTTAACAGGTCATGGGTCGGGACCTGCGTCAAGCCCGTGCTGTGTCAGGACTTACGCCAAACCACATCCGTGACAAGGTCTTTTCCAGCGGCGGTCCGTGTGTTAGCGGGGGCGCATGACCAACAGCATCACGATCCACCGCCCTGACGACTGGCATCTGCATTTGCGCGACGGCGCGATGTTGCAGGCCGTTCTGCCTGAAACGGCGCGCCATTTTGCCCGCGCCATCATCATGCCGAATCTTGTCCCGCCCGTGGTGCGCGGCGACCAGGCCGCCGCCTATCGCGACCGCATCATGGCCGCCTTGCCCGAGGGTATGACGTTTGAGCCGCTGATGACCCTGTATCTGACCGAGGATACCGATGCAGATGACCTGACCGCGGCCCATGCCAGCGGTCTGGTGAAGGCCGTCAAACTGTATCCGGCGGGGGCCACCACAAATTCACACTCGGGTGTTCGCAATTTTGACAATGTCAGGCCGGTGCTGGACACAATGGCCGAGATTGGCCTGCCCTTATGCGTTCACGGCGAAGTGACCGATCCCGACGTCGACATCTTTGACCGCGAGGCGGTGTTTATCGACCGCATTCTGGACCCGATTCGCACCGCAACGCCCGGTCTGCGGGTGGTGATGGAGCATATCACGACCCTTGACGGGGTGGATTACGTCAAAGGCGCCGACGCGGATCTGGGCGCCACGATCACGGCCCATCACCTGATTATCAATCGCAACCACATCCTGGTTGGCGGCATCAAGCCACATTACTATTGCCTGCCCGTCGCCAAGCGCGAAGAACACCGGGTGGGTCTGCTGGCCGCCGCAACATCCGGCGATTCCCGCTTTTTCCTGGGCACCGACAGCGCACCGCATACGGATGACAACAAGGAGATGGCGTGCGGTTGCGCGGGGTGCTTTACGGCGACAAACACCATGTCTCTGTTGGCCGAAATGTTTGATCGCGAAGGCGCGCTGGACAAGCTGGAAGGCTTTGTCTCGCACAATGGTCCCGCATTTTATCGCCTGCCAGTGAATGAGGATACAATCACGCTGATCAAAGGCGAGCCCGTCGAATACCCGGCCAGGATCGAAACCGATGACGGGCCGGTCACAGTATTCGAGCCGGGATTTCCATTGCACTGGCGCGTGATCTAACCGGCAAGATGGTCCGCGAGATCGCGTGCCCGGCCTCCGGTGCGCAACATAGACCAGATTGCGTCGGCCTCATCGTGACCGATCAGTTTTCCGGCTTTGCTGCGAACCCGGTCTTCGCGATCGGACAGGCTGATCGGCGCAGCCAGATCGTGGGTCACTTCGCGCCTCATGCCATCACGGCGCAACAGCGACAGATGCGCTTGCGTTTCAGATAGGGTGTCGTCAGCTTCCACCGTGATGCGATCCCGCAACGAGATGATTTTGGGATCGGCGCAGGTTGTGTCGGAAAAGCTGTCTGGCAACGCCGTATCATACCCGAGAGCCTGCATCGCAATCACGGTGCGGTATGAGAACTTTGCCCCCAGCCCCGTGTCCGGTGATATTTGGTTGCACACGCTCATCCAGCGGGGATGCGTCCCGATCTTGATTTCGGCCACCTCGGGTTCCGCGATGTCCAGATCAATCGCTGCCTCAAGCGCCGCATGCAGACCATGACAGCACGCATGAAATTTGTGGCTGACAGTTTCGAACAACCACTCCTCCCCCAGACCCTGCATCGCCGCGGCTGTGTCCAAGGCCCCCTGATGTGTTGCACCAAAGCCGAACTGGCCTTCCAGCGCCATGGGATTCGGCACAAAACCGCGCTGTACCAGCAGAGCCGCCTCGACCCCGGCAGACGCGGCCAGACCTGCATTATAGGGTTTTCCCATCGTACCAAACTGTGTTTTCAGACCCGCCGCACGGGTGGCGGCCAACCCTAGGACCTGACGCATCTGACTTGCGTCAAATGCGAATATCCGTCCCACTGCAACTGCTGCTCCAAACGCACCGGCCGTCGCCGTCTGGTGGAACCCCGCCTGATAATGGGCGCGGCCCAACCAAAGCCCGATACGGACAGAGGATTCCATTCCGACAAGCGCGGCGTCCAGCAGGTCAACCAATATGCGATCATCCCATTCCGCCACGGCGGTTACGGCAGGCAGCACAACAACCGACGGATGCCCGATATGGGCAAAATGAGTGTCATCGTAATCCAGTGCGTGAGATGCCGTGCCGTTGACCAAAGCTGCCGCACGCAACGGTACCATCCCGCCACCAAACACATGTGCCTGGGCTGACCCGGCTTCGTCCAGAACCATGTCCCGCACCATTTGTGACACAGGTTCGGCGGCACCGGCGCGCCCGACAGCGATCCAGTCAAGTATTGATAAACAGGTCACAATACGCGCCTGCGAGGTTGTAAAAACCGGGCC
This sequence comes from Pseudomonadota bacterium, assembly GCA_039028255.1. Classification (GTDB taxonomy): domain Bacteria; phylum Pseudomonadota; class Alphaproteobacteria; order Rhodobacterales; family Rhodobacteraceae; genus Ruegeria. The sequence continues at coordinate 10,485 of JBCCIK010000015.1, forward strand.
CGAGGCAAACTCGGCCAGCACAGTGGTCAGATCGGTCATGCGCGAAGTCTAGCGTACGACCGACCACGGTAAAGAGCTAGCGGTAAAGTTCCTCGGCCCGCACTTCGAACGCGCGCACGATGCGCTGCATGGCCTCGTTGAACACAACACCAATGATCCCTTGCAAAATCGCGTTCTTGAATTCGAAATCCACGTGAAACGAAACGTTGCAGCCGCCTTCTGGTGCGTCCTCGAACTGCCAATCGGATTTCATGTATTTGAACGGACCGTCCAGATACTCCGTGTCAATCCGTTTGGTTTCGGCAAACAAGGTGACCCGGCTGCCGAACCGTTCGCGGAAAACCTTGAACGAAATGACCAGATCGGCCTCCATCACTTGGGCCGGGCCGGCCGCGTATGTGCGGCGGATCCGGGCCGCCGCGCACCATGGCAAAAACTGCGGATATCTGGCCACGTCGGCGACCAGATCATACATTTGCTGGGCGGTGTATGGCAGGTGGCGGGTTTCCGAATGGATGGGCATGGCGTACGGGCATTAAAAGGTGACAATGGCGCGTCATGTCGTATGTTGCGCGCCAAAGATCAAGGGGGCTGCGATGGTTGACCGCGCTTATGTGATAGATGAGATGATCTCGGCCAAGGCCATCGCAGCGCGGATTGAGGAACTTTGCCGCAAGATAAACGAAGAATTCGGCACCACGGACAAGCTGATCGTTGTTGGGCTATTACGCGGCAGTTTTGTCTTTATCGCTGATCTGGTGCGCGAACTGACTCTGCCGATCGAGGTTGATTTTCTTGAGGCATCCTCGTACGGCGATTCTATGGAAAGCAGCCGGGAAGTGCGTATTCTCAAGGACTTGCGCGGCGCGATTGAAGGACGCGATGTGCTTGTGGTCGAAGATATCGTCGACACCGGCCATACCCTGAATCATGTCACAAACCTGTTGCGCAGCCGCAAACCCAAACGCCTGAAATCCATTGCGTTGCTGGACAAGCCAAGCCGACGCGAAGTTGATTTTCGCTCGGACTGGGTCGGGTTCGAAATCCCGGACGAATTTGTCGTGGGCTACGGGATCGACTACGCGCAGCGCAACCGGAACCTGCCATTTATCGGCAAAGTGCGGTTCACCGGCACGTGATGTCTGAGTGATCCGTTCAGCCCAGAACCTGTCGGATCGCCGCCAGAAACACATTTGTTCCCACCGGGATCAGCGCATCCGGGAAGTCGTAATCCGGATTGTGCAGTTGCGGCTGATCGATCCCGGATCCCAACCAGAACATGGCCGACTTGGCGCCGTTTCCGAATTGACCGAAATCCTCGGAAAACCGCTGCGGGTATTGGACAAGATTACAGACCAGACTTAGATCGTCACAAGATTTACTCAGTATTTCAACAGCGTCTGCGTCGTTCGTACAGGCCTCGAACACGTCTTGATAGGTGATCCGGACCGCCAGACCCTCTGCGCTGGCAGTGTCTTTGACCAGCGTTTCCGCGTCTTCAACAAGGCGTTGCATCCGCGTGTCAGACACCGTGCGCAGGGTCACCCACAGCTCTGCGTGACCCGGCGCAACACCAAACGTGGCCTCGCCCAGTTGGACATGCGTAACGGTCGTCAACGCGAAATCCGCGTTCAGATCTCCGCCGGCCCCCAAAGCGGCAAGCGCGGGCATCAAAGCTGACACAGCCGCAGCCGGCGAGACACCGTCCTGCGGGGCAGCCGCGTGCGAGGTCTTGCCGGTCAGGACAACGCGCATACCGCGCGACGCACAATTTGCCGCCCCGCGGCACAGCTCGACCACGCCCAGTTCCAGACCGGGCAGATTGTGCAGCGAAAACACATAGTCCGGCGCAATATCGGTAAACCGGTCATCCGCACGAAATGCCCGCGCACCCTGGCCGGTTTCCTCGGCAGGTTGGAATATCAGAACCACCCGCCCTCTCTGGGGGCGCGCGTGCTGCAAGTGCTGAGCCACGCCCAGAACCATCACCATATGTCCGTCATGACCGCACAGATGCCCCTTGCCCTGAATTCGGGACGCGTAAGGCAGGTTCGAAATCTCTTGAATAGGCAGGCCATCCAGTTCACAGCGTATACCAACCGATGGGCCCGGATGTCCGCTGTCGAAAATGGCGGCCACTCCATGACCGCCGATACCGGTCAGTACTGTATCAGCACCGGCCTGCCGCAACAGATCGGTCACGCGCTGCGCGGTGTGTTTTTCATCACCGGAAAGTTCGGGTGTTTGATGCAATTCATGGCGCAGCGCTGTCAGGCGCGTCAGGTCGTCCGGCGTCACGCCTGTTCCAGCTTTTTCTGCCGTGCCTCGCGCAGCCGGGCAAAATCGTCACCCGCGTGATACGAGGATCTGGTCAACGGTGTCGCCGACACCATCAGGAACCCTTTGCCAAATGCCGCCTTTTCATATGAGGCAAACTCTTCGGGAGTCACGAACCGATCAACCCCATGATGCTTTGACGTCGGTTGCAGGTACTGGCCGATGGTCAGGAAATCGATATCAGCGGCGCGCATGTCATCCATCACCTGACGCACTTGCTGACCGTCTTCGCCCAGACCAACCATGATGCCCGATTTGGTGAAAACAGACGGATCCAGCTCTTTCACCCGCTGCAACAGGCGCAGCGAGTGGAAATAGCGCGCGCCCGGGCGCACCTCGGGGTAAAGACCCGGAACGGTTTCAAGGTTGTGATTGAACACATCGGGCTTTGCTTCGACCACAATCTCAAGCACGTCAGATTCGCATTTCAGGAAATCCGGCGTCAGGATTTCAATCGTGGTTTTGGGCGACCGGTGCCGGACCGCCCGGATCGTCTGTGCAAAGTGTTCGGCGCCGCCGTCTTTCAGGTCGTCCCGGTCAACGGATGTAATCACGACATGGTTCAGCCCCAGCTTTTCAACCGCATGCGCCACGCGGCCGGGTTCGAACACATCCAACGTGTCAGGCCGGCCTGTGGCAATGTTGCAGAAGGTGCAGCCGCGTGTGCAGATATCGCCCATGATCATCATGGTCGCGTGGCCCTGGCTCCAGCATTCGCCGACATTCGGGCAACCTGCTTCTTCACACACGGTGACAAGGTTGTTGTCGCGCATGATCCGGCGCGTTTCGGCATATCCTTTGCCGCCCGGCGCCTTGACCCTTATCCAGTTCGGCTTTTTCGGCTGCGCATTGTCGGGACGATGCGCCTTTTCCGGGTGGCGTTGTTCGGGGATCTTCAGATCTCGCACGGGCTGCTTTCCTGACATTGGGTCAACTTCGTGTACCTTTAGCATAAACAAGTCACCTTGTTTAGACCAGCGGCGCATAGTCGCTATGCGCCGCGATTATACGTCGCAAAATTAGTTTAGCCTTAAACTAATTATTTTGATACCCTTTTCTATTGATAAACGACACCATTGCGAGTGCCCGCATAGGTTTGGGCGCCATTGGTCTGCGCCCACGTTCAGGTTATTGCTGATCCCGCGCGGCCGAAACGATCTCTTCACCCACATGCCGGATGACCTGTCCCAGCCGATCGCTCCAGCCGGTGTCCTTGCTGGAGGCCCGACGCACCAATCCGATGGTGCGTGCGGGCTGCGGCGCGCCAAAGCGCAAAAGCCGCAGGCCGGGTACAGCCTCGGCCTCGGATCGGGCGGCAAGTTCCGGCATCAGGGTCAGGCCGAATCCCTCGGCCACCAGCCGCGACAGGGTCGCCAGAGACGACGCGCCCATGTTGATCTGGCCGCTGCCGCGATCCTTGCCGCACACTTCAAGCGCCTGATCGGTCAGGCAATGACCGTCCTCAAGCAGCATCAGTTGCGCGGATTGCAGGTCAAGCGGCCGCAGCGATTCAGGGCTGGTTTTGAATTGTCTGAGGCGCGCGTCGTTGCCCGCCAGCAGAAACTGATCCTGAAACAAGGGCAGTTCCTTGAACTCGGCCGCGCCGGTCGGCAACGCCAGCACAGCCGCGTCAATCTCACCCTTGCGCAGCAGGGACAACAGACGCTCGGTCCGTGCTTCCTGTATCTGCACCCGCAGTGACACGTCGCCGGCCCGCAACCCGGCCAGAACGCCCGGTAAAAGGTAAGGCGCAATTGTCGGAATGATCCCGATGGACAAGGACCGGTGACCACGGGAATGATCGCGCGCAAACTGATCCAGCCTGTTGGCTGAACCCAGTACCTGTGTCGCATGGCCCAGCACATCGCGCCCCAGTGGGGTCAATAGGATGTCGCGCGCCTGACGTTCGAACAAGACACCGCCAAGTGCATGTTCCAGCGCCTTGATCTGCACCGACAAGGCGGGTTGCGATACGTTGCAAACCTGCGCCGCACGCCCGAAATTGCGTTCTTCGGCGACCGCCTTGAAATACTGCAACTGCCTGAGCGTAAAATTCATAATATTTGATTATCACTTCAAGGCTTTTTCGCAAGAGTTTCGAATGTCAAATCACCCGATCATGCGATCTTTCCCCGTCTGGGCGTCGTAGTGTCGTTTGAGCCTTTGCAGGGCAATCCGCAATACAATTTTTCCTGATCGGGCCGACCACCCCATCCGTTTTTCAGCCAGTTCCAGACCTTCCAGATAACAACAGCAGCGCAACGCCACATCACTCAACCCCGGGCCAAGATCGGACAGGGCCTTGGCTACCCGGTCTTTTGCATCTGACGACGCACAGCCGCCAGGCGTATTGCCGCTGAAACTGCCTCGGCTGCTCCCGGTCAGGAACGCATCCCAGTTCTGTGTGATCTGCGGTCCGATCTGGGCCAGTTCGAAATCTTCGCGCAGCCGTTCGCCAGCGCTGACCAGAGATTCGTCCAAAAATCGTTTTCCGTCCCGATCCCGTCTGCGTGCCAGCGCAATCAGCGGGCTGTCGGCTGCGCTGTAGCGAATGCGACCGCCCCGCGTCGACTGCTCGACAGACGGTCTGGGCTGAAACTGTGCTGGCGCTTCGGCCATGCCGAATTCGCTGCGCGCGCGGGCCTTGTTTTCAACCTCAGCCACCAGACGGCTCAACGCGGCGCGCCCTGTGGTCGAGATTCGATACCGCGAAATGCGCCCCGGGGTGTCGCAGGCAATCCAATCCTGCAAGGCCAGCGCCTGGGCGATCTGGCAGTCGACAACCGCCGTACGGGTCGCCCCCGCCTCGCCCGTATCGCGAACCACGACGGCCTTGTCCATATCTTCGGCAACCGCAAGAACCGAGCCTGTTTCACACAATCGCCGCAAGACCCGCAGGGCTTCGCGTTCAAAGGTGTCAGGATCATCCTGTGACTGCCCTGCCCTGTCGGTACGCGGGTCGCCGATTGCAAAATGTGTCTGCGCCAGCGATTGCAAAGCCGCATCCACCAACGGATCGTCACGCCGCATTTCCACGCGCCTGATCTGCCTGAGTATGGTCGAGGCATGGCACCCCGCTGCGCGTGCGATATCGCGTATCGATCGGCCCGTTTCGGTATGTGCAAGGTATCTTTGCGCCCCCTCTGGTACCCATGCCGGAATGGTGAAAGCCATGTTGTTTTCCATTTTTAATTTGCCCTCGTCGACAAAACAAACTGCCACTTTTCGCGCTCGGAGAATGAGTTAACCAAATCTAACTAGAGTTGCTTTTGTTACTCGTTCGTTAACCACGATGCGTGCGGACCAGATTTGATTCAAAAAGATAAACAGTCGTGAAGCCAACGTTCGGAGTGATACCCGGCGGCGCAACACCCGCTAAAGTTGTGCCACACAAACGCTGTCAATCGCTCAAGCAAGGAACACCTGACATGCAAGACCTGATGACCATGATCACCTCTCTGCGCCGGCCCCGTCTGTTGGCGCGCGCAGCACGGCTGGGGGCGCGGGATTACAACCGCGACCGTCATTTACAGCGTATTCTGGGATACGGGACCTTACCGGCCTCGGGTGCAGCACTGATCCGGCTGCTTGATATTGAGCGAGAGGTAAATATGCAGCGAAAAGAAGAGGATGCCGGATATTCTCTGGCCCGGCATCTGGATCTTCTGATTGCTGTCCTGGGCGAGGCGCAGTTGTATCAGGCCAACCGCGCCGCGCATTTGTCATGATCAGGTGAACGCGTCCGGCATCGACGCTTTCTTTTCCGCGATATAGGCATCAAGCGCGGCTTTTGTGTCGGGGACCATGGCGGGTTGCTGGTAATTCGCAATCAGATGCTCGACCCGCGCGGATGCCAGCACCCGGGTATCCCGCGCGCCTTCCTCCTGCCAGGTTTCAAACGGTTTGTAGTCCAGCAGTTCGGTTTTCCAGAATGCTTCCTTGAAATTTTCATGAGTATGCGCGCACCCCAGATAGTGCCCACCGGGGCCGACTTCGCGGATGGCGCCCATGGCCTGCGCGTTCTCGTCATAGGCCACCCCCTTGGCAAGACCGTGCAGGACGCCAAGCTGGTCAGCATCCATGACAAACTTTTCGAAATCGGCGACCAGACCACCTTCGAGCCAGCCACAAGCGTGCAGCATAAAGTTGACTCCGGCCAGCAGCCCCATGTTCAGCGAGTTCGCTGTTTCATAAGCCGCCTGTGCGTCCGGCAGTTTCGAGCCGCAGAACGACCCGGCCGAGCGGTATGGCAGGTTCAGGCGCCGCGCCAGTTGACCGGCACCATAGGTGATATGCGCGGCCTCGGGCGTACCAAAGGTCGGTGCGCCTGAATTCATGTCGATCGATGTTACAAAAGCCCCGAAAATCGCAGGGGCGCCCGGACGCACGATCTGGCTGTAGGCCACACCGGCCAGAACCTCGGCCAGAACCTGCGTCAGTGTCCCGGCAACCGACACCGGCGCCATCGCGCCGCCAACGATAAAGGGCGAGATGATGCAGGCCTGGTTGTTGCGGGCGTAAACCTCAAGCGAGCCCATCATCACATCATCGAATGTCATCGGCGAGTTGATGTTGGTCAGCGAGGTCATGACCGTGTTGTTCTGCACGAAATCCTTGCCGAACAGAATCTCGCACATTTCGACCGAATCCTGCGCCCGGCTTGGGTCGGTGACAGAACCCATGAACGGCTTGTCTGACAAGGACATGTGCGCCATCAGCATATCCAGGTGTCGCTTGTTCACCGGAACGTCGGTGGGTTCGCACACCGTTCCGCCCGAATGGTGCAGCCATTGCGACATATAGGCCAGCTTCACGAACTTGTTGAAATCATCCATCGTCGCATAACGACGGCCACCTTGTGCGTCGCGCACAAAGGGGGGGCCGTACACCGGTGCCAGAACCAGGTTGCGACCACCGATTTCCACCGATTTCTGCGGGTTTCTGGCGTGCTGAGTGAACTGACTGGGCGCGGTCTTGATCAATTCCCGAGCCAGCCCGCGCGGAATGCGAACGCGTTCGCCGTCGATATCCGCACCGGCATCGCGCCATCGTTCCAGGGCACCTGGATTGTCCACAAAGTTGACGCCGATTTCCTCAAGTACGGTTTCCGCATTGTTTTCGATGATTTCCAACGCTTCTTCGTTGAGAATCTCAAAGTTCGGAATATTGCGTTCAATGTATTTCGCGGTTTCGATACGAACCGCAGTGCGCTCGGCCCGGCGGGCGGCACCGCCGCCACCTCTGGCCCTGCGCCGGGTGTTTGCCTCTGCCATGCGAAAATCCCGTCTGTTGATTGGCTTTGTACGCTATTACAAAACGCAGACCGTGCACAGCATATGGTTTACGGCGCTCTGGTGGTAAAAGCGACATTGCCGGACCGGTCGGCATTATGTGTTCATCACATCCTTTCCCATTGTAACCGAATTTCCAACCACATCCTGTTTGACCCAACCCAGATGTTGATACATCGCGATTGCGCCGCTCAAATGCCGGTGTGTGCGCAACCTCAGACGGGTCAGGCCGTGCTTTTTGGCGTGTTGCTCGGCAAACATCATCAGTCTGCGCGCAACGCCCGAGCCACGAGCCTCGGGCGCGACGGCAAGGTTAAAGATCATCAGCGCGTCCTCAACCGCGTCAAAAATGATCACACCAACAACTGTGCCGGATTTTTCAGCAACAATTGTTGCATGCCGCGCAATATCGCCCGCAATGTCCTGGGTGACATCCGGCAAATCGTCGATCATCCGAAATGCCGCTGCATAAGCTCTTTCAACGCAAGCTTGAACAGCGTCAACATCGGCGGCCTGCGCGGCGCGGTAATCTGTGTCGTACACGGTGTGCGGCTTTCCCCGGCAACTCTGGATCAATGGACGTCATAACGCTTGCACATGCAAGGCTTGCGACCTAATAGCCAAGCATGACCCAAGACACCCACGACCGCCTTCTGATCATCGACTTCGGCAGCCAGGTGACGCAGCTGATCGCACGCCGCCTGCGCGAGCTGAATGTCTATTGTGAAATCCACCCTTACCAGAACGTCACCATGGACTTTGTGCGCGACATGGCACCCAGAGCCGTCATCTTTTCGGGCGGACCGGACAGCGTGACGCGCGAGGGGTCTCCGCGCGCGCCGCAAGAGATTTTCGACTATGGCGTCCCGATCCTGGGCATCTGCTATGGTCAGCAGGTGATGATGCAGCAACTGGGCGGCACAGTCGAAGGCGGCAAGATCTCGGGCGGTGGCGGCACCGCCGAGTTCGGGCGCGCCTTTGTGACGCCGGGCGAACCGCTCGACATTCTGGACGGCTGGTTTGCCGAAGGCGATGAACAGGTCTGGATGAGCCACGGAGATCATGTCAGTCAGCTGGCCCCGGGTTTCGAAGTCTTCGGCACCTCACCCAACGCGCCTTATGCCATCACTGCGGACACCAACCGGCATTTCTATGCCGTTCAGTTCCACCCCGAGGTGCACCACACCCCACGCGGAGCGAAGCTGTATGAGAACTTCGTCAGGCTGGCCGGGTTCAAAAGCGACTGGACCATGGGCGCTTATCGCTCTGAGATGGTTGAGAAAATCAAGGCGCAAGTTGGGGATAAAAAAGTCATCTGCGCATTGTCCGGAGGCGTTGACAGTTCGGTGGCCGCTGCGTTGATACACGAGGCGATCGGCGATCAGCTGACCTGCGTCTTTGTCGATCACGGACTTCTGCGCAAGAACGAGGCTGCCGAGGTTGTCGGTATGTTCCGTGATCACATGAATCTGTCGGTCATACATGCCAACGAGGTCGAGCTGTTTCTGGGCGAACTCGAAGGCCAGTCTGATCCGGAAACCAAGCGCAAGATCATCGGCAGGCTGTTCATCGACGTCTTTCAGAAATACGCAGACACAATCGAAGGCGCCGAATTCCTGGCACAGGGCACCCTGTACCCGGACGTGATCGAATCCGTATCGTTTTCGGGTGGTCCTTCGGTGACGATCAAATCGCACCATAATGTTGGCGGACTGCCGGAAAAGATGGGTTTGAAACTGGTCGAACCTCTGCGGGAACTGTTCAAGGATGAAGTGCGTGCATTGGGACGCGAACTGGGTCTGCCGCCGAGCTTTATCGGACGCCACCCATTCCCCGGTCCCGGCCTGGCCATCCGCTGCCCCGGTGAAATCACGCGCGAGAAGCTGGACATCCTGAGAGAGGCCGACGCGGTGTATATCGACCAGATCCGCAAACACGGGCTGTATGATGAGATTTGGCAGGCATTTGTTGCGATTCTTCCGGTTCGCACAGTTGGTGTTATGGGTGACGGGCGCACGTATGATTACGCCTGCGCGCTGCGAGCCGTGACGTCGGTTGACGGGATGACCGCCGATTACTATCCGTTCAGCCATGATTTCCTGGGCGAAACCGCCACACGCATCATAAACGAGGTCAAAGGCATCAACCGATGCACCTATGACATAACCTCAAAACCACCGGGAACGATCGAGTGGGAGTGAGAAAGACCGCCAGGTCCAGTACGCGCGATCAATGACCATTCGTGCGCCGAACGTTTCGAGGTGACAAGTGAACAGCGGCAGATCAAGCGTATTTCTTGCCGCGATCTGGATGACGGGTGCGATTGCCTCGTTTTCTTCCATGGCCGTTGCCGGGCGCGAACTGGGGCAACATCATGACACGTTCGAAATCATGATGTACCGAAGTTTTGTCGGCGTCATCATCGTGGCCCTCGTGCTGACATTGACCCGGAACTGGCATCAGGTGACGACGGAACGGCTGGGGCTTCATGCCATTCGCAACACGTTGCATTTTGCCGGGCAGAACCTGTGGTTTTATGCGATCACCGTGATCCCGCTGGCGCAGGTTTTTGCGCTGGAGTTCACCCAGCCGATCTGGGTTATCTTATTGTCGCCTCTGCTGCTGAATGAGCGGCTGACCTGGCTTCGGGTGATGGCGGCACTGATCGGGTTTGCGGGTATCCTAATTGTGACGCGCCCCGGTACCGCACCCCTGAGCCTTGGTATTGTCACGGCCGCTTCTTCGGCCGTTTTCTTTGCTTTTGTCACAATCACCACTAAACAGCTGACCCGCTTTGCGCAAATCGGCTGTATCGTCTTCTGGTTGACAGCGATGCAGGCGGTATTGGGTGTGTGTGCCGCCGGAATTGACGGTGCGATCGCCCTGCCCTCGCGTCAGACTTTTCCTTACCTTTTACTGGTCGGGTGCGCCGGATTGCTGGCGCATTTTTGCATTACCAAAGCGCTGGCAATAGCCCCGGCAACCGTCGTTGTTCCGTTTGACTTCGCCCGCCTGCCAACCATCGCCGTTGTCGGCATGATCCTGTATCACGAACCCATCGATCATTGGACACTGCTGGGCGCCGCTGTGATTTTCGGAGGTATCTTTTTGAATGTCTGGTCAGAGAATCGTAACACTTTGGCAACAGTTCGTAACGTAACACGAACCAAGTAACGCTTGGTCACTGGTTGACGTTAATATCAACCCCAAGGAAGTATCGAGCACGGTTCGGGGAGGGCTGGCTGGCGACCACTCAATGTCACGCCACACAGGTCCGCGAGAGAAAGTAAGGGAGAAGACAATGAAAAAAGCGCTAGTATCAGCGTGCGCACTGTGCGTGGGGGCTACGGCCGCGCAGGCAGGTGGTTTAGATAGAACTGGCCAACCGATAACACTCATTTTCCAGGACGGAAATTACGCAGAATTTTCGGTTTCCCAGTCAAATCCAGATGTAACCGGCAATGATCTGACAAATCAAAATCCATTTGGGACACCATCTGGAAACATCGCTCAGGACTTCAACCAAGTTGGCGCAGGTGTCAAATACGATATAAACGATCAATTTTCATTTTCACTGATCTACGAACAGCCATTCGGCTCAGATGTTAGTTATCCAGAGGCCTCGGGAGACCCGACCCAACCCGGTTCAATCCTATTGGGCGGAACCGAAGCCTTCTCGGACTCCGACAGTTATACTGGAATTCTGCGATACAAAATTAACACGAACTGGAGTGTTCACGGCGGCGTACGGTATCAGCGGCTTGATGGCAGAATTAGGCTTGCGGGGTTGGCCTATGGACCATTTGACGACTATCAGATTGATGTGGCACGGGATGGCGCATTCGGCTGGTTGGTCGGAGCAGCCTATGAAGTGCCAGACATTGCTTTACGTGTTGCGCTGACATACCAGTCAGAAGTGGAACACGATTTTTCTACAACAGAAACGTCGCCACTATTCCCGGCTGCAATATCAGGCACCCAAAACGTAAAAACACCGCAGTCAATCAACCTAGATTTCCAAAGTGGCGTCGCGGAAGACACTTTGCTGTTCGGCAACATTCGTTGGGCTGACCACAGCATTACCAGACTAAGCACGACTGCCGTAGGTGCACTGCCAAGTGTAGAACTTATCGAATTGACCAACTCTGTAACCTACAATCTTGGGGTCGCGCATCGGTTGAACGAAAACTTGGCAGCTTCGATTGTTCTCGGATACGAACAAGAAGACGGCGACGATCTTGTATCACCTCTTGCGCCAACGAATGGCTTCAAAAGCATCGGTTTGGGTCTTCAATACACCTACGAGAACGTAAAGATCAGTGGCGGTATTCGTTATACAGATCTGGGTGACGCGTTTGCTGAGACCGGAACACCCGATGTCGCCAGAGCCGAGTTTGCTGACAACGATGTAGTGAGTTTTGGACTTCGCGTTGGTTTCAGCTTCTAACCGCTCGGGTTGTGCTTAGACAAAACACCAAAAAGCTTGCCTGAACTGTCTGGCAAGCTTTTCGCATGTTCCGGGTCGCCTTCTGTTGTCCGGCGTGAATAATCACCCGCATGCAACCGCAAAAGCATCTTTCTTCCCGCGCCTGGGCCGAGCTTATGTTGCTGGGTTTGATCTGGGGCGCGTCGTTTGTGTCCATCCGTATCGCGCTGGATACGATACCGGTGATGACATCCGTGCTGCATCGTACCTTCTGGGCAATGATCATCCTGTGGGTGATTGTCCGGGGACAGCGCCTGAGTGTTCCAAAAGACCCCGGCATCTGGTTTGCTTTCCTGATAATGGGCCTTTTGAACAATGCCATACCGTTTACGCTGATGGCGTGGGGACAGTTATATGTGGATGTCGGACTGACAGCCATTCTGAACGCCGCCACAGCCGTTTTCGGCGTACTGGTCGCGGCTGTCTTTTTCAGCGACGAACGTTTGACGACATCCCGACTGATTGGAGTTGGTCTAGGTTTTTTCGGTGTTTCAATTGCCATCGGTATCGGGAATTTCACCAGTTTCACCCTGCATAGCACCGCGCAACTTGCCATTCTGGCCGGAACCGTATCCTACGCGTTGGCCAGCGCCTGGGCGCGGGCCACGTTGTCCGATCTGTCGCCCATTGTCGCCGCCGCGGGCATGCTGACCGCATCAACTCTGTTGATTGCACCGGTTGCCGTGATGGTGGACGGCCTGCCAACCCTTGTCCTGCCTGTCGAAACCTGGCTTGCCATCGGGTATTACGCCATCATCGGTACCGCCGGCGCCTATCTGCTGTATTATCATGTGCTGGCCACAGCGGGCAGCGGCAACCTGATGCTGGTGACGCTGATCATACCGCCGGTCGCCATCATTCTGGGTGCGGCCCTGCGCAATGAGGCGCTGTCAGTCAATGCTTTCATCGGCTTTGCCGTCCTTGCCGCCGGTCTGTTGATCCTGAGCCGATCAGCCGCGCGCAATTGACGTTGTCCGCTGCCCGAATTAGCAAAGGCAAAAACAAGGAACAGCGGACAATGATCTACGGCTCGGCAAAAGACTGGCGCGATGCGGCCCGAAAAAAGGTGCTGTTTTTCGGTATGTCCGGACTGGGTAAAACCTATGTCTCGAATATCCTGCGGGACTCGGGCAATTGGTTTCATTACTCGATCGATTACCGTATCGGCACGCGTTACATGGGTGAATACATCACCGACAACGCCAAGGCCGAGGCGATGAAGGTCCCGTTTCTGCGCGAATTGCTGCTGACGGACTCGATCTATATTGGCTCTAACCTGTCGTTCGAGAATCTGACCCCGGTCGCCGCATATTTGGGTAAACCTGGGAATCCCGGCAAAGGCGGTCTGGAGATGACTGAATATCGCCGGCGGCAAGAACAGTTTCGGCTGGCTGAAATACATGCATTGCTGGATACCGAGTATTTCCTTGACCGGGCACAACGGCTTTACAATTATCCGCACTTCATCTGCGACACCGGTGGTTCAATTTGCGAATGGGTCGACCCGCATGACCCGTCCGATCAGCTTATGACCGAGTTGTCCAAACAAACGCTGATGATCTGGCTACGAGGCGATGAGGATCACACCGCTGAATTGGTCCGTCGCTTTGACAAAGCACCCAAACCAATGTCCTATCAGGCCGAGTTTCTGACCCGCATCTGGGCTGAGTATCTTGATCAGCACGGATGTGCCGAGGCGGATGTTGATCCGGATTCCTTCATCCGATGGACCTATGCTCAGGCGCTGGCGCATCGGCAGCCCCGATACGAGGCGATGGCGCGAAATTGGGGTGTTTCGATTGCTGCCAACGATCTGGGCGGTGTCCGTGACGCGGGCGATTTCGATGAGTTGATCGAGCGCACCCTTGAGGCGCGGCGCAATAACGCCTAACTACCTGCTTTCCGCAACCCATTCAAAAGCCTGACCCAATGCCAATCAAAATTCCGTCCGACCTGCCTGCTTATGATGTCCTGGCCCGAGAGGGCGTCATGGTCATGGCCGAGGATCAGGCAATGCGTCAGGACATCCGACCGCTTCGGATCGGGCTGCTGAATCTGATGCCCAAGAAAATTCAAACGGAAAATCAGTTTGCCCGCCTGATCGGTGCAACCCCGTTGCAGATCGACCTGACTCTGATCCGCATGACCGAGCACAAAACCAAGACGACCGCTGCCGAGCACATGGCAGAATTTTACCGCTCGTTCCAGGAAGTGAAGGATCAGAAATTCGATGGCCTGATCATCACAGGCGCCCCGATCGAGCATCTGGAATTCGGCGATGTGACCTATTGGGATGAAATCAGCGAAGTCTTTGACTGGACCCAGACCAACGTGCATTCCACCTTTGGGGTGTGCTGGGGTGGCATGGCGATGATCAATCATTTTCACGATGTTCAAAAACACATGCTGAATGCCAAGGCATTCGGATGTTTCCGACATCAAAACCTGAAGCCGGCCTCTCCGTTTTTGCGTGGATTTTCAGATGATTGCGTCATCCCCGTCAGTCGCTGGACTGAAATGAAGCAGGGTGAAATTGACACTGCGCCCGGTCTGAACACCCTGCTGGGCAGCGAAGATGTCGGACCTTGTCTGATCGAGGACCCGGCGCATCGCGCGCTCTATATCTTCAATCACTTTGAATACGACAGCGATACGCTGAAACAGGAATACGACCGGGACGTGGCAAACGGCACGCAGATCAACGTGCCAAGCAACTATTATCCGAACGACGACCCGAGCCAGACGCCGCAGAATCGCTGGCGCAGTCACGCGCATTTGCTGTACGGCAACTGGATCAGCGAAATTTATGAGACCACACCTTACGACATGAACAGGATCGGCGTGGACTCAACGGATCTGAGGGCCTGATGACGATGCTGCGGATCGGCCTGACGCTCCTGATATTGCTGAGTGTGTTCTGGTGTTTCTCAATCTGGCGATCCGGTCGCCAGGAAGCAAAGGCCGAAGCCGCGTTTCCGCCCGAAGGTCAGATTCTGGACATTGACGGCATCGCGGTTCATGCGGTTGTCATGGGCAGCGGCCCCGACGTTGTGCTGATCCATGGATCCAGCGGGAATACCCGTGACATGACCTTTGCGCTGGCACCAATTCTGGCCGAACACTATCGGGTCATCGTGTTTGACCGTCCCGGGCTGGGCTTTTCGGACAGCTTTAATCCTGATGGCGAAACCATTGTCGAACAAGCAGATATCCTGCAACGGGCGGCCGCAGAATTGGGTGCCGACAAGCCCATTGTCGCAGGACAAAGCTATGGTGGGTCAGTTTCGCTGGCCTGGGCGGTGACACGTCCGCAGAACATTGCGGCGCTGGTCCTGATTGCCCCCGCCGCAATCCCCTGGGAAACGCCGCTGGACGGGTTCAACCGGCTTGCGTCGACACACATCGGAAACACAGTCGCGCTGCCGTTGATCACATCTTTTGTGCCAACATGGTATGTCGAACGGGCCTTGAACAAGGTGTTCGAACCGCAAACGGCCCCGGATGGATATGCTGATCATTTCGGACCTGGGCTGACAATGCGGCGCGGCTCGATGCATGCCAATGCCAAACAGCGCGCCAACCTTCTGGACGAAATCACCCAATTGCAGCCGCGATATCCTGAAATTTCTGTGCCGACCGAGATTATCCATGGCACAGCAGATTCAACCGTGGGTCTGGAATGGCATTCACACCGTCTGATTGACGATATTGCCAGCGCGGAATTGATCGAACTGCCGGGGATCGGCCATATGCCTCAGGTGGTTGCAGCGCCCGAAGTTGCAGCCGCCGTGGACCGGGCGGCACAGCGCGCGGATTTGCGTTAATCCGACGTGTAATCCATAGTAAGTTATGGATTTTATCACGAGGTAGGTCATGGCCCGGTCCGAAAAAGGCTCTATCGAAACGTACTTTCGTAAAGGCGCGCCGAAAGAGGTGCGCGACCTGATAGAAAAGGCACGCAAAGGCGAGATACTGAATCCGACCTATCCGCATCCCGAAAAGCTAAAGAACAAAGACTACGAACAACAGATGCAGGCGTTGCAGATCGAGCTGGTCAAGATGCAGTCCTGGATCAAGGAAACGGATCAAAGGGTCGCCATTGTGTTCGAAGGCCGCGATGCAGCCGGCAAAGGCGGAACGATCAAGCGGTTTCGTGAAAACCTGAACCCCCGCGGCGCGCGCAACGTGGCCCTGAGCAAACCGTCGGACGCAGAGCGCAGCCAATGGTATTTTCAGCGCTACATTCAGCATTTGCCATCAGCCGGAGAAATCGTGTTTTTTGACCGCAGCTGGTACAACCGCGGTGTTGTCGAAAACGTGTTCGGATTCTGCACCCCCGACGAGCGAGAGAGGTTTTTCCGACAGGTTTTTCCGTTAGAGACAGGGTTGGTCAACGATGGGATTCACTTGTTCAAATTCTGGCTCAACGTTGGACGCGCCGAACAGCTGAACCGCTTTCTGGCCCGCGAAAATGACCCGCTCAAGCAATGGAAGCTCAGCCCGATCGACGTTGCAGGTCTGGATAAATGGGATGAATACACCCGCTCGATCTCGGAAACGCTGACCCGATCACATGCCGAGAACTGCCCTTGGACAATTGTGCGATCCGATGACAAGAAGCGCGCGCGCCTGGCGGCGATCCGTACGGTTCTTCAAGCGTTGGATTACGATGAAAAAGACGAAAAAGCCATTGGCGAGATCGACGCCAGCATCTGTGGCGGACCAGAGATCTGGGATGCGTAATCTTGGGAATTCCTGACCAAAAACCACAAGAGTTCGCAACCTTGCCACATTGTTGCCATCACTTGGCCGCTGGATAATGGCATGCGTACGCTGGAATTGTGCAGCGTACAGGACAAAACGGCATGATGGATAGCGCCCTTCACGCTCTTCGGCATCCTTTCGAATTGCTCTTTGATCCCACACAGCGTCTTTCGTTGTTTTACATGGGTACGGCGTTGGTGGCCGCGATATTCGTGTACTGGCGCAGTCGCGAATACACACGCGAACACGGGTTAAAAGGACTGCTCGAATGGTTGATTCCAATTGAGGTTTTGACGCACGATTCCGCCAAAGCCGACTATGTGATGTTCTTTGTCAACAAATCACTGATTGCGGCGATTTATGCGTCCATCCTGATTCAGGCCCCGTTCTGGCTGGGCGTTGTCGAGCAGGTCATGGGTCCCGCACCCGCAGGTGCGGATCAGACCTCCTGGTTTATAACGGCAATATACACTGCGGTTATGATTTTGGCTTTCGATGCGGCGTTGTGGTTTGCGCATTATATCTTTCACAGGGTGCCATTTCTTTGGGAATTTCACAAAGTGCACCATTCAGCCGAAGTCATGACTCCCCTGACGGCGGCGCGTATGCATCCCGTTGAAGAAGCCGTTGCCGCCACCTTCAGCGGATTTGTCGTTGGCACGACGTTTGGTCTGCTGGATCAGATATTTGGAACCGGCAGTCGCGTTTTCAGCCTGTTTGACGTCAACATTTTCCTTTTCGCGTTTTTTCTGGCCGCCTTCAATTTGCGTCACAGCCACGTCTGGCTGCAATATCCGAACTGGCTACAACATATCTTTGTCAGTCCGGCCCAGCACCAGATTCATCACTCCAAGGCACGTCGGCATTGGGACAAGAATATGGGTTTCATTTTCGCCTTTTGGGACTGGAGCGCCGGCACTCTGCATTCGCCCAAAAACAACGAAAACGTGGAATTTGGGCTGGGCAACGGCGAAGACGGCACCTGGAACAACGCGCTGGTTCTGTATTTTCGTCCTTTCAAAAACGCCTATGACTTGTGGCGACAAAAAGGGCGCGGCGCATTTGTCCCAAATGAAGATGAATCAGAAGCAAGCCCCGAAGCAACCGCTACCAGGGCAGCGCATCGGTCTTCACCTCAGACCGTCCGGGGTGTCATGTCCGAATAGATCGGTTTCCATTCCGCAAGCGTTGGACGAACGCGCAATGATACTATAATTCTGTTGTTCCAATCCTCCCCCACGTGAAGGTGGTTGAAACCAGAATGACAAAACGCGGTTACCACCACGGAAATCTGAAACAGGCCCTGATCGAGGCCGCGCTGTCGCTGATCGAAGAAAAGGGTCCGACCGGATTTACGCTGTCCGAGGCAGCTAAAACTGCGGGCGTCACGCCTGCCGCTGTTTACCGGCATTTTCACGGGCGCGAAGATCTGATCGCCGAAGCCGCACGGCAGGGTTTTGAGATGTTCGCAGATCTGATGCAATACGCCTATGAATCGGGCCAGCCATCAGCTTTGGCAGCGTTCGAAGCAACCGGCAGGGCCTATCTGGCGTTTGCGCGCAAACATCCCGGTCACTACATCGCGATGTTCGAAAGCGGCATATCCGTGAACCGCACGCCCGAGTTGGCATTGGCGGCCAATCGCGCCAAGACCGTTCTTGAGCAAGCGGCCGCAGACTTGTCGCAGCACATACCGCCGGACAAACGACCGCCCGCGTCAATGTTCAGCGCCCATATCTGGGCTATGAGCCACGGCGTGGTTGAACTTTTCGCGCGCAATACGGGCGCAACCTCGCCGTTTCCGCCCGAAGACCTGCTGGAGAGCGGAATTGGCATTTACCTGAGAGGATTGGGACTTGTCCCGCAGGACGACTGAGCCTTTCAGACCATGCGCCCGCCTTGCGGAACACTTAAGCCAGACGTGACGTTGATCAATTCCATCTGACCCATGCCCTTGATCTCGACCGGTCCGATGTCAGACACCTGAAATTCATCGATCAGCGCGTATTTCATATCTGCCGGCGCAACAATGTTCATCGGATTGGCAAAAACCTGAAGACGCGCGGCAATATTCACCGCCGGTCCAAAGACATCGTAAACGTATTTCTGGATGCCGACGACTGAACCAACGGCAGCCCCCATTCCCAGACCGATCCGCGCCTGCCATTTATGCGGATGGCTTTCATTGCGGCGCTCAAGATATCGCAGGAAACGAACCGCGCAATGTGCAACTGACGATGCGTGATCCGGTGTTGCATCCGGCATGCCGGATACCGCCAAATACGCGTCCCCGATGGTCTTGATCCGTTCGCATCCGAATTGTTCCACAATGCGATCAAAGGCGGTGAAAATATCGTTCAATTCGCTGAGTGTCACGGTCGGGTCCGTTTTCGCTGCAAAATCGGTGAAACCAACAAAGTCCAACATGACGACCGAGACCTGTTCGTACAATTGCGGGGTCACGACACCAAAAGTCTTGAATTCCTCGTATACCGCGCGCGGCATCACATTCAAAAGCAGTCGCTCAACCCGCTCTTTTTCACGCTCAAGTTCGCGCGTGTTGCGTTCGACCATAGTCGAATAGCTGTCGATCATGCTTTCAAGCTCGCGAATGCGCGTGATGTTTTGGCATTCCACGATCAGAACCTGTTCAGACAGACCATTGGCCAATGAAACAGTCACAGCAAAAACCAGCGTTCGGCGCTTTGGCTTGATCTGCAATTCGACCGAATACCGCAGGCCGGACTGCTTTACATCCTCGATCTCTTTTTGATCCAGATCCGGCAGCACGTCCTGCAATGTCTGATCATCCTGCGGCGTGCCGAACCACTCGGTGAAGGGTCCGTTATGGAAAACAAAACTCAGGTCGGACGCACGAACGACGGCGACGCCCACACCGATCGCACGCAGCAATTGTTCGTTGATGGCAAGAATGCTCATGCAGCGTCACGCGCGACAATGATGGCGCGTTTTTCCTCGATGACCCGCAGCGCGTGTTTGACATCCGCATCGGACATTCCGTGCTGTGTCAGGGCTTCTTTGAAAAGATCCGTCAGTTCGTCAAAGTCATCATGGGTGATTTTCAGGTGGCGATGGACCGCCTCGATCCGATCGTCGCTGAACGATGCCGGCCCCCCGACCAAAGATGAAACGAACTTGGTTTGGTGATCAATCAGACGCGGCATCTCAATGCCTTCAAAGTGATCGCCGATTTCGTCAGACTCCAACGCCATTTCGTAAAAGGTCATGACAACCCGGCTGATGGTTTTGAAACCGCCGTACTTTTCATAAAGCGTCTGCGACACACCCACACCCAGTCGTTACCCACGAATAACACTGCAACTGTATCTCAAGATGATTGTTTTGTTAATGCAATTCACGGCGCGATGTCCAAGACGACAAAAACACTGCCCCTAATTATTGCACCCGTAAATCTTCTGCACAGGGGATGAACCCGACAAAGCCACCCTGCCCCAGCAACCGGCGTTGCGCGCCCATGCGCCACCGGATTTTCCGGCGCAATGCCAGAAGCTCTCGTCGCGCCCGGAACCACCCCGGACCTTTGTCCAAACCCTGATTGGTGGAGATGTCCTGCGTGCGTTCGCTGGTTTTGACTTGCTGGTCGCTGTTTTCCTGCTGACGTGACCAGATCATCTGTACACCGACAGCGGGAAAAACCTGATACATGCGCCAGTCCGGGCGCGGCATTGAAACAAAATCATCCAGATGATCAGAATAGGTTTCTGACCAGGCCAACAATTTCGAGCACGCGTCGCGGGTCACAATATAAGCCGCCGCGCTTGGGGCCATTTCCATCAAAGGTCGCACCGTCACATCCGCTATGTGCCGTTGCGCACCAAACCGCAGCGACTTTGGCGAATAGTCTAATTTTACAAAGTCATAATCCGCGCCAGATTGCAGTACGGCCCGAACAACCTGTCCTGCGTTGGCGGACATTTCCACGTCGTCCTCAAAAATCGCTGCGGCATGCAGGTTTTGCGCGATCACGGTCTTCCATATCGCCTTGTGGCTTTCGAAACAGGCAATTTCGCTATGTGTCAGCCCCCATCGGCTGCCGACGCCGGGGCAATAACCCTTGTCTGTCAGGCTGCCTTCTGCGCGTGCATCCACCGCGCTAAACCTGGTGACGCCAGCAAGGCCGGTCCTTGCAAACTCGGCTTCCATAAACGTTCGGCGTTCGGGAACACGATCCAGGTTAATGTAGAAAACACCCGTGTCGGGTGGGCTTTCTTGCAGATCCACAAGATATCCTTTCCTGTGTCTCGGTCAGGCGGGCGCCGGATGGATGTCGCCGTTCATCCTTGGGTTCCGTGACTTCGGTCGTACTGAGATGGTGGCGGAATGACATGCGCCTGCCGGGCAGCTTCACCGGGGTCATAGACCTCGATCAGCAACGGATAACACGCGGCTGTGTCCGAGGAATGCTCGGACGAGCAATCGCCGCCCGGACAGGCGGATAATCCCACGATCAGGTCAATCTCGGCATAAAACTCCAGATAATCTCCGGGTCTGACCGGGCTCGCCTTCATGAAATACTGACCGGTATCCCGGGTGAAACCCGTACACATAAAAACGTTCAGGACGTCATGCACGTGCATTTCGGCCTCGTGCAGCGGCAGATCGCAGTGGCTGGCCAACGCTCGCGTCAGGTTTGAATGGCAGCAGTAATGGTAATCGTCGCCCGACAACAGCCGCCCCGTGTACGGATCACAACGCGTGCCGATTACATCGTGCACGGAGCCTCCGAATGCATCGAACCCGTACCAATCCAGCGTGTCGCTGACGATGGTTGCCATCGGCCGCAGGTATGGAAAGCTGGACCACATGCGATCGCCGGTAGACACATGCGTGCCGTGCAGCGCCCGGGTCTTGCCTGAATAAAACCGTTCGGTCAGATCGTGTTTGTTCCAGAGGTTCAGATCGCCGACCTGCGCCCCCTGGACCGAAACGATCCTGAAAAAGGCCCCTGCCGGAACGTCGATACAGGCCGCATCACGCGGCGCGGCAGTTACCTGCCCCGTTTTGCGGGCCAAGTTTCGCAGCAGGGTCAGGCCCTGCAGATCCAGCGGGCTGAGCGTGTCAGGCGGATAGCAGATCACAGGACGGATTGCCTTACGGTCCGCGGCATCCTGAGGTGGCGCAAAATCCGGGATTTCTGATTTCAACGATACGCTCCGATCCGCTGCCTAAACAATGTCCTTGAATGGCAGAGTTACAGTAATTTCTGATGTGAGACCATTGGTATGATTGATTTAGGGTTTTCAATTCTGCAATGTCGCAGACGCGTCCGAATCGATGAGTCATATGTCGGATTCGCGAACGTCAATTGCGGTCAGATGATTGCACAATACGCAAAAGGATCCGACTCATGCGATATTCCGGCTTTCAGGTCATCAAACAGGCACTTACAGGTCACAAAGGATGGACCCCTGCCTGGCGTGACCCTGAACCCAAGGCCCATTATGACATCGTAATCATCGGTGGCGGCGGACACGGTCTTGCAACCGCGCATTACCTTGCCAAGGTGTATGGGCATCGCAAGGTCGCCGTGGTTGAAAAAGGTTGGATCGGTGGTGGCAATGTCGGTCGCAATACAACAATCGTGCGCTCGAATTATCTACTGGATGGGAATGAGCCGTTTTACGAGTTTTCGCTGAAACTGTGGGAAGGGCTGGAGCAGGACCTGAACTACAACGCGATGATGAGCCAGCGCGGTATTCTGAACCTCGTGCACTCGGATCCCCAGGTCGACGCCGCCATCCGGCGCGGCAATGCCATGATCCTGAACGGGGCGGATGCCGAGTTTCTGAGCACCGATCAGGTGCGGCAGGAACATCCCTATCTGAATTTTGACGATGCGCGTTTTCCAATCAAAGGCGGGTTGGCGCAGCGCCGCGCCGGGACCGCGCGGCATGATGCCGTCGCGTGGGGGTTTGCCCGGTCGGCCGACAGCTTTGGCGTCGATATTATACAGAATTGCGAAGTCACCGGTTTGCGGATCGAGGACGGCAAATGCCTTGGGGTCGAGACGACAAAAGGTTTCATCGGTGCTGACAAGGTCGGATGCGCTGTGGCCGGCAACTCGGGCCGCGTGATGGCGATGGCACAGCTGCGTCTGCCCGTCGAAAGTCATGTGCTTCAGGCGTTTGTGTCCGAAGGCTTAAAACCGCTACTGCCCAGCGTCATTACCTTTGGCGCAGGACATTTCTACATCAGCCAGTCCGACAAAGGCGGGCTGGTGTTTGGCGGTGATATCGACGGCTACAACTCTTATGCGCAGCGCGGCAACCTGCCGGTGGTCGAGGACGTGTGCGAGGGGGGCATGGCACTGATGCCGATGATCGGCCGGGCACGCCTGCTGCGAATGTGGGGAGGGGTAATGGACATGTCGATGGATGGCTCACCCATCATAGATCACACTCCGATCGAAGGGCTCTATTTCAATGGTGGCTGGTGTTATGGCGGGTTCAAGGCAACACCGGCATCGGGCTATTGCTTTGCACATCTGCTGTCCAAGGACGAGCCGCATCCGGTTGCAACGGCCTATCGGCTGGATCGTTTCCGAACCGGCCGGATGATTGACGAACGGGGCGCGGGCAATCAGCCCAACCTGCATTAAAGGGCACAGGATCATGATCATCAATCACCCCCTGCTTGGGCCGCGTGACAGCGCAGAGTTTGTGTATCTCGGCGATGCGTCGCTCATAGACCGTCCCGACTGGCAAGACGGGAACGCGGCGGATGCATTTCACGACTATGCATATCTTCGCGACAATCCGGCAGGTGAACACCGCGAGCTTTGGTATCACGAGGCCGGTGACCGGTCCTGGCTGGTGGTGACCCGCAACACTCTGACGCATGAAATTTCTAACGTGGAACTGGCCCGTGATGTTGCACGGGCGCGGGGGCGCTCAAAATGACGCAGGTAAACCGGCTGAGCGGTGGTCAGATCGACCGCAACGCAGTGATTAATTTTCGCTTTGACAACCGCAGTTACACGGCACATCCCGGCGATACGCTGGCCTCGGCCCTGTTGGCCAACGGTGTGCGGCTGATCGGACGATCCTTTAAATACCACCGCCCGCGCGGACTGTTGACCGCCGGTTCCGAAGAACCGAACGGTCTGGTGGAATTGCGGACCGGCAACCGTCGGGAACCCAACAGTCGCGCCACAACGATCGAGATGTTCGAGGGGCTTGAGGCGCGCTCGCAAAACCGCTGGCCCAGCCTGAAATTCGATGCGATGGCGGTCAACGATCTTGGTTCGAACTTTCTGACTGCTGGGTTCTATTACAAGACCTTCATGTGGCCCGCGGCGTTTTGGGAAAAGGTTTACGAACCTGTCATCCGTCGTGCCGCCGGGCTTGGGTCGCTGTCGAAACAGGCAGATCCCGACGGGTACGACAAGGGCTTTCGCCATTGCGATCTGCTGATCATCGGGGCGGGTCCTGCGGGGCTGATGGCTGCGCTGACAGCCGGGCGCGCGGGTGCTGACGTCATTCTGGCAGATGAAGATTTTGCACCGGGTGGTCGGCTTTGCAGCGAAACGCTGACGCTGGGGGACGCCGGTGCAGATGACTGGGTGGCCGCGACCGTGGCCGAATTGTCCAGCCTGCCAAACGTGCGCCTGATGCTGCGCACCACTGTGATCGGTGCGTTTGACCACGGTATATATGGTGCTGTGGAACGGACCGGAGATCATCTGCCCGACCTGCCCGCTGGCAAACCACGCCAGATCTTATGGCGCATCTATACAAAGCGCGCGTTGTTGTGCGCAGGCGCGACCGAGCGGTCGATTGCGTTCGAAAACAACGATCGTCCCGGCATTATGCTTGCTGGGGCCATGCGCACATATGCCAATCGCTTTGCTGTGACACCGGCGCAAAAAGTGGCCATCTTCACCAATAATGATGACGGACACCGCACCGCCGCAGATTTACGGGCCAAAGGCATAAAGATTGGTGCCGTCATCGATGTGCGCCCGGACGCGCCCATCAATTATGATTACGAGGTTCTCAGCGGTGCGCAAGTCATCGACACTAAAGGACGTCTTGGCCTGACTTTTGTTGATGTTGCCCTGCCCGACGGATCGACACGAACCTTGGAATGCGGCGCATTGGGCGTATCCGGGGGGTGGAACCCCAATGTGCATTTAACCTGTCATCAGCGTGGTCGCCCGATCTGGAATGATGATTTGGCTGCCTTTGTCCCGGGGGACACCCTGCCAGCGGGCATGACAGTTGCCGGCGCAGCCAATGGCCTGATGTCCACCCATGGCGCCTTGCAAAGCGGTGCGGAAGGTGCAGCAGCCGCTCTGGACCTCAAAGGCCCCCTGCCCGATCTTCCGCAGGCCGAAGATGCGCCAGTGTCCCAGCACGCCTTCTGGTATGTCCCGGGCAGCGCGCGCGCATGGCTGGATCAGCAAAACGATGTGACGGTGAAGGATGTCAAGCTCAGCCATCAGGAAGGGTATCGCTCGGTCGAACATCTCAAGCGTTACACAACCTTGGGCATGGCCACCGATCAGGGCAAGACGTCGAATATCGGCGGTATGGCCATCATGGCTGAACTTTCAGGCAAATCGATCCCGGAAACCGGTACAACCATGTTTCGCCCGCCTTATACTCCGGTCCCCATCGCAACGTTTGCCGGCCGGATCAAAGGGCCGGATTTTCACCCGACACGCCTGACCCCGTCGCATTACTGGGCCCAGCAGCGCGGCGCGGTCTTTGTCGAGGCCGGCAACTGGTTGCGGGCGCAATGGTTCCCGCTGCCCGGTGAAACAGATTGGCGCCAATCGGTGGACCGGGAAGTGCGCCAGACCCGCGCCTCGGTCGGGGTGTGCGATTGTACGACACTGGGCAAGATCGATGTCCAGGGCACCGACGCGGCCGCATTCCTGAACAAAGTCTATTGCAATGGCTTTGCCAAACTGGCCGTCGGAAAGACTCGATATGGCCTGATGCTGCGCGAGGACGGCATGGTCATGGATGATGGTACCGCTGCGCGTCTGGCCGAAGATCATTTTGTGGTGACAACAACCACCGCAAATGCGGTCGGCGTTTACCGGCATATGGAGTTTGTGCGCCAGTGTCTGTTCCCGGATATGGACGTTCAGATGATCTCGACGACCGAAGCATGGGCGCAATATGCGGTTGCAGGCCCCAATTCGCGCAAATTGCTGCAAAAGATCGTTGATCCCGACTTTGATATTTCCAATGAGGCCTTTCCGTTTATGGCCTGTGCAAACATCACGGTCTGCGGCGGGTTGCGCGCGCGCCTGTTCCGCATCTCTTTTTCGGGCGAGCTTGCCTTTGAGATCGCCGTTCCCAGCCGGTACGGCGATGCGCTGATGCGTCGCCTGATGACCGAAGGCGAAGAATTCGACGTCGTCCCTTATGGCACCGAGGCCCTGGGTGTCATGCGAATTGAAAAAGGCCACGTCACGGGCAGTGAGTTGAACGGAACGATCACGGCGCTGAACTTGGGTATGGAGCGGATGGTTTCCAGAAAAAAGGACAGTATCGGCTGCGTCCTGTCGGACCGTCCCGCCTTGAATGAAGATGATGCGCTGAAACTGGTCGGCATTAAACCCATCACGCCCGAAACAAAAATTACGGCGGGAGCGCATCTGATGAATGCCACAGGACCCGTCGATGCGGCCCATGATCAAGGCTACGTCACCTCTGTTGCGTTTTCGCCGATACTGGACAGCTATATCGGTCTCGGCTTTCTGAAAGACGGGGCCAACCGGATCGGCGAGACGGTGCGCCAGGTCTCGCCCCTTACCGATCAATCCGTCGAGGTTGAAATTGTTTCGGCCCATTTTGTTGACCCCGAGGGAGAACGGCTTCGTGCATGATCTAGTTGCCATTACCGCGCTTGGCGGAACCGAGCGCCGCATTGACACAATCGCCGGTGTCACCTGCACCGAACGACCGGACGTTGCGCTTGCGTCAGTTGCTGCGCGGCTGGGTCAGGACGAAAAGGCCCGCAAGGCGTTGGGCAAGCTGATTGGCGCCCCTGCCCCCGAAGTCGAATGTTTCGACGGTACGGTTCCGGCCGCCTTCTGGACCGGGCCGGATCAATGGATGGTCGAAGCGCCGTTTGAAACGCATGAAAACCTGGCCCAAGACGTCAAAAAAGGCGTCGGAAAATCTGCGTCGGTGACCGAGCAAACAGATGCATGGACGCGCTTTGACCTGATCGGGGACGGGGTTTTGGCGGTGCTTGAACTGCTTTGTCCTATTGATACGCGCAAGATGCAATCGGGACAGGCAAAACGCGCGTCTATCCATCATCTGGGCTGCGTCGTCCTTTGCAGATCGGCGGATGACTTCAGCATATACGGACCGCGCGCCTCGGCCGGAACCCTGCATCATGCACTTGTAACAGCAATGAAATCCGCCCTGTAAGGCGTTGCGCCTCCAAAACTCGAATGCGGTCTTTGGACCATGTGCCGCCCGGCGTGTCACGCCGGACGTTTCCAACGTTTCACTTCCAGATAGCCTGCGGTCAACCTGGCACAAGAAAGCCTGCAACCGCACTGCTCTCAACACATTTGCCGTGCAACCGCCGCGCTGTCCTTCCGGCCCGACGGTGACGATATTGTTTACGCAACAAAAGAAACTGTGGCGGAGAGACAGGGATTCGAACCCTGGAGACGGTTTCCCGCCTACACACTTTCCAGGCGTGCGCCTTCGACCACTCGGCCACCTCTCCGTGAGCGCGATGTTTGAACCAACACCGCCGGATTTGCAAGAGTTCAATGCAGGGAAATTGGCCTGCGCCAAGCAATAAAAACCGCGGCGGCGGATCGGGTATGACTCACGTCCGATTTCTGCGCCGGGTGGGTCACAGCTCATCCCCTCCGTCCGGGTCCAGATCCGCTTGGGTCAGCGGGGCCGGAGCAGCGGATGGCTTTTGCTTTGGATCGTCCTGATCAGCCTTGGGCTTATCGGGCGGTGGTGGCGCGGTGTGCAGCGTTTCGGGATTGCGCAACCAGACATCGCGCTGCGCAAAGGGAATCTCGATGCCTTCTTCTACAAAGCGCTGGTTGATCTGGTGGTTCATGTCCGACTTGACCGACAAGACCCAGTTCACATCCCGCAAAATGGCCCGGATTTCGAAATCCAGCGAGTCCGCGCCAAAACCCTGAAACACCACACTGGGCGCGGGATTTGCCAAAACCATCGGATGCGCGTTTGCGATCTCTCCCAGAATGGTTTCGACCTTGCGGGTATCGGTGCCATAGGCGACACCCACCGGGACGATCACACGCCCGATCGTATTGCCGCGCGTATAGTTGGTGACAACTCCGCTGATCAGGTCAGAGTTTGGAACAATCACGTCCGTCCGGTCAAAGGTTTCGATCCGGGTCGAACGCACCGAGATGTCGCGCACGTAGCCCATCATCCCGTTCACATCAATCCAGTCCCCTTTTGAGATCGGGCGCTCGACCAGCAGGATAATGCCGGACACAAAATTGGATACAATGGTCTGAAGGCCGAACCCAATGCCGACCGACAATGCACCCGCAACAATGGCCAGCGACGACAGGTCGAACCCGGCCACCGTGATGGCGATCAGCGCCGCGAGAAAAATACCGACATAGCCAGTTCCTGACACAATGGCGTTCTGTCCGCCCGGATCGATGCTGGTTTTCGGCAATAGCGAGTTGCGCAATCCGCCCTGTAGCAAGCGCGTCAGCCCATATCCAACGACAAATATAGCCACAAATGTCAGAAAATTGGTGGGAGAAATTGTGACACCGCCAATATCGAACCCCAACAACATGCGCGACCAGATTTCAGCCAGATCCGCCTCGCGCGCGCCCCAGAACATCGCCAGAACGGGAATGGACAACACCGCCAACGCAAATCCGACCAGGACGGAAAACAGCGAATCCGTGGCGGCCTCGCCCTGCCCCGTGAACCACCCGTACAGCGAACTGATAAACCGTTGCAGGATCACCACCGCAGTGATCAGCATCAGAGTCTTCACCGCCGGGAACACCACCGCTTCTGCCGCATTGATGTAGCCGATCATCGCAAGGATCGGCGCCGCGATACCCAGCAGGAACACCGCTCGCCGGATCACCTCGATCAATTGCCCAAAGCTTGAGTTGCGCGATCCGGCAACGCTGTCTTCGGTGTCCTTGTCCAGATCCACCTTGCGGACCTGACGGATGCGCAGCAGCAGCAATGACGTGGCAACGATCACGGGGAAGATGACAACAGCCCGAGTCGCATCCGAGATGTTTTCGATCTGCTCAAACAGATTGACCACACCCTGCAGGATCAGCATCACGGCCAAAAGGTCGATATAAACGCGCAGTTCGGTGATCTGGCGGGCCGACAAACCCCTGAAATTCCTCGCCGCACCCATCAGGTAAATCTGCCGGCCGATCCAGTCGAAAATAAAGACGATAGCCGCCCAGTACGGAACCTGTTGCAACAGCAATGTCCCGCGCAGGCCCAGCACGCCGGTCTGGCTGATAGCCGCAGTCAAGGCCACGACACCAGCCCACGGCAAGACCACGCGCAGCAACGAAATGACAAAGGTCCAGACACCCGTTCCCTGACCACCCAGTTGACGCAGGTAATCGCCGCCACGCTCGGACCACCGGCGGCCATAGGCCAACAGAACAATCGCAACAAAAACAAGCACCAGAATG
This sequence comes from Pseudomonadota bacterium, assembly GCA_039028255.1. Lineage (GTDB taxonomy): Bacteria > Pseudomonadota > Alphaproteobacteria > Rhodobacterales > Rhodobacteraceae > Ruegeria. The sequence continues at coordinate 40,060 of JBCCIK010000015.1, forward strand.
ACCGGCAACCGTTCTTGTACACGCTCTTTGGTGACATCCGAGCGCAGATTGGACGATGTTTCGTTGAACAACCCCCGCAGCGCTTCTTCGATATCTGACCAGGCGGCAGGCCACGTGGATAGATTCAAGGGCGATGGCCCGCGTTGCAACAGTTCCTTGGTTTGCCTGTCGCGCAATATGCGGTCAATTTCACTGATCAGCCCGTTGGCGCGGTTATACGCCTCTTCCGAGATGATTCTGGGCACCCTGAGACTGTTGAGCTGGTCATCCAGATGGGTACGCAGCTGCGCAATGTCCGGCGCTTCATCTACGCCGTCCTCGGGCTTGGGCCCAAGAGCCTCAAGTTGGCTTTCAAGCGTCTGTATACGCTCGGAATTTGCATTGCGCGCGGTGTTGAACGTGTTGCGGTACCCGTTGATTTCCGACCGCAGCTGTTCCATTGACGCGTTCGAGGCCCTGTCGGCCTCGATCACACTCTCGGCCCGGTCCGCAGTCTTGATCCACCCCTGATAAAACTCACTTTGCCGGTCGGAAAGCTGAGCCCAGGCCTGCGAACCCAGCCCAACAAGGATCAGGGACAAAATGGCAAGGCACAGGCGGACCTGTCGCAGCATCACACGTCCTCGAAAACACCCGGAATGCTGCGCGGGGCCTGGGTCATCCAGTCCGGCACAGGCAATTCCTTTTCGCGCAGGAACTCCGGGTTGAATAGTTTTGACTGATAGCGGGTGCCAAAGTCGCACAGGATCGTCACAATCGTGTGCCCCGGACCCAGGTCTTTGGCCAGACGCACCGCGCCTGCCATGTTGATTGCGGTGGACCCGCCCATGACCAGACCTTCGTCGCGCAACAGATCAAAGATATACGGCAGCGCTTCGTTATCGGTCATCTGATAGGAAAAATCGGGTTTGAACCCTTCAAGGTTCTTGGTGATGCGCACCTGCCCGATCCCTTCGGCGATCGAGCTGCCCTCCATCGCGATTTCACCTGTGGTGTAATAAGAATACAGCCCTGCCCCCATCGGATCGACCAGACCGATCTTGACGCCCTTTGGCTGCAATGCGTCGGCCACACCCGCCAGCGTGCCGCCCGAGCCGACGGCGCAGACAAACCCGTCGACCTTACCGTCGGTCTGTTCCCAGATTTCCGGGCCGGTGGTTTCGACATGCGCCTGCCGGTTGGCGATATTGTCGAACTGATTGGCCCAAATTGCCCCGTTCGGTTCGGTCTGCGCCAGTTCCTCGGCCAGTCGGCGCGAGTAATGTACGAAGTTGTTCGGATTGCGATACGGGGCCGCCGGCACCTGTACCAGTTGCGCGCCGGCAAGGCGCAGCATGTCCTTTTTTTCTTCCGACTGAGTTTCCGGGATCACGATCACGGTCTTGAACCCCATCGAGGCCCCAACCAACGCCAGCCCGATGCCGGTATTTCCGGCCGTGCCTTCGACAATCGTACCACCGGGTTTCAATTCGCCCCGCGCAACAGCATCGCGAATGATGTATAGCGCGGCGCGATCTTTGACGGACTGACCCGGGTTCATGAACTCGGCCTTGCCGAGAATTTCGCACCCGGTCTCGTCACTGATACGGCGCAACCGGATCAGCGGTGTTTTTCCGACTGCATCAGCCAAGTCTCGTGCAATGCGCATGGTGCCCTCTTGTCAAATTGTATCAGGCCAGATGTACAGCCGCGCCGCAACGACCACAAGCGCGATAGTCAACGGCGCAGGCGTGCCCGGTTACGGTCCAGCCAGTGTGCCAGCATCAGCAATGGCAAATCCTTGAACGCATGGCTGTCCACACGTTTCATAAAGGCGTCGAACGGCATAATCTGACTGCGGATATCTTCGCCCTCGCTGTCCAGACCACCGCCGTCACTGATGTTGGTCAGGGTGCCTAACCCGACGTAAAGATATACAAACTCGGTGGAAGATCCGCTGGAGGTATAGGCTCCACCTGCGTATTCAAGCGCTGTCAGATCGACCTGCGCCTCTTCCCGGGTTTCGCGGTGCGCGGCCTGTTCGGGTGTTTCACCGGGATCGATCATACCGGCGACGGGTTCCCACATCCACGGCTCAGGGTCTTCGATCAAATAGACCGGTGCGCGAAATTGTTCGACCAGCAACACAACATCCCGAACCGGATCATAAGGCAGGACGATCACCGCGCTGCCCTGCAACAGGCCGCCGCGGTTCAAGACCGGGCTCATGCTGCCATCGTAAAGGCGATGTTGCAGGTCCAGTTCCTCCATACCGAAGTAATGCACATAAGCCCGTTTATGACGATGCACGATCACGTCTTTGGATACATCCCTGGGATCGTCCGTGCGACGTTGCCGCGCAAACATCTTGCCCCAGGCCCGGGTCTGGATCGCACCCATGCTTCTTGACATGTCACGCGCATTTACCCTGCCGAAATAGGCCATTTCTTCCTGCGCGGCGAGCGTGGTGACTTCACCCAGTCTTTCCACCCACTCCTCAAGCAACCAAAGATGTGCGGGATCCCAAACGCCGGGTGCCGGGAAAAACACTTGGGCCGGCGCCCGGGTCCCGTTGTCCAGGTCAATGACCATCGATTGCGTGTCGTAATCGAACCCGCCTTCGTAAAAAGCCAGACGCGCCAGATCATCGGCGCTGAGCCCGGGCACAAGCACACCCTGCGCGGCGGCGCCCTGTTCGTGCAGGATCATAGGGAAAACCTGCCCTTTGACCGCGCGCACCGCATGATCGCGCAAAACGCCCTTGGCCGGTCTCAGGTTTTCAGCAGATCGCCCCAGAACAGTTTCCAGCAACGGCACGTGCCGCAATGTACCGTAGAAGAATAAATCGGCCACAGGTTCTGACTTTCGCTTTTTTACAAATAGTTAGCGCCAGCGCCGGCTGGCGATTTCAGTCGCCACACCCGTAACGATGGCGCCGACGGCCAGTGTGATGAGGATTTCGGGAACAATCAGCAAACGGCCATAATCAATGCCGATCTTAAAGATCGCAATGACCGCCTCGAACGGACCGTCGTAACGGTGGCGCATCGCCAACCGGAACATTTCGTAGCAGCCCTGGACAAACAACGCCCAGAACACCAGCGACGCGACCCCTGTCAGCCCGTTATTGATCCCCGCAGTCCATCCCCGGCCTGCGCGCTTGCCCATGATTTTCCAGCCACAGACCCAACCCAACAGCATGTTTACCGCGGTGAAGTACCCGTAATCCTTCCCCTCTTCCCCGTTCGCGATGATCTGGCTGGACACAATAAAGGCCAATATCACAAGACAAACCGAGGCAACGAGGCGCGAGGCACTGGGCATTCCTGTATCCGTTCCTTAACTGGGCTTTGCTATGGTGATCTGTGTCACATCGCAATTGCCCGTGTCAAAGGCTGCACCGCAGGCGGTCAAATAATAATTCCACATGCGGCGGAAACGCTCGTCAAAACCAAGGTCCGAGATCTGATCCCATTTGGAATTGAACGTGTCGTACCACCGGCGCAAGGTCAGATCATAGCTTTTGCCGAATTCCTTGGATCGGACAAGATGCAGCCCCGCCTGATCAATCTGTTGGCGCAAAATCGTCGGCGACGGAAGCATTCCCCCAGGAAAGATATATTTCTGAATGAAATCAACACCGTTCTTATAGAAATCCCATCTATGGTCCCCAACGGTGATGATCTGTAATGTGGCATCGCGTCGATAGAAATGTTCGAAGCGGTGGGCCAAAAATATTGGCCGGTCTATTTCGACACCGTGCGCGAACGTCTGAAACCCGGCGCGCAAGC
>JBCCIK010000016.1:0-42808 GCA_039028255.1 Pseudomonadota bacterium
CGGAATTGGCCGTGCGCGGGTTGATCAGTTCGGTCGGATCAAGCTGTTTTGTGCAGTTTTCACATTGATCGCCGCGCGCATGTTCATAACCGCAATTGGGGCAGGTGCCTTCGATATAGCGGTCCGGTAGAAAGCGGCCATCGGCGTTGGAATAAATCTGTTTCTCGCTGACTTCGCGGATCAGCCCGGCCTCATCCAGTTTGCCCGCGAAATGCTGGGTCAGATGTTTGTTCTGTTCGCTGGACGAACGGCCAAAATGATCAAAGCTGAGCCCGAACCGCTTGGCGATATCAGCCTGGATACCATACATTGCAGCGCAGTAATCCGCCACCGGTTTTCCGGCCTTGGCAGCGGCCAGTTCAGCCGGAGTGCCGTGCTCGTCGGTGGCGCACAGGAACATGACCTCGTTGCCCCGGCCACGCTGATAGCGTGCGTACAGATCGGCGGGCAATTGCGAACCGATCAGATTGCCAAGGTGCTTGATCCCGTTGATGTAGGGGATCGCAGAGGTAATGAGTATCCGGGCCATTTTATGTTTCCAACTGACTATTGGGCGCCCGTCTACCTTATGTAACCTCTCAGCAAAAGGCCGGGTTTTGCGACGGCGTCATTTTTGGCACGCGAGACGACAAAAAACGACCTGAGACAGTTTTGCCGGTTGTGGTATGTTGTAACATTGAAATACCCACAGGTTGTAATTGATACTCACAACTACTTGAATTTTTGCGATGACTTCCCATTTATTAAGTATACAAAAGTATACAATAACGAGGGCAACCTGCTGATGTTTGATTTTTTGCTCGAGGGTGCGTTTGCGCCCTTTACCTTTGCGCTTGCGCTGCTGTTCGGGCTTTTGATGCTTGAACTGGTGGCCTTGGTGCTGGGGGGCAGTCTGATGGCGGGTGAGGGAGAAGTCGATCTGGATCTGGTTGATGCACCGGATCTGGACATTGGCGACTTTGACCTGAATGTGGACGCGGATGTTGATCTTGGCGACTTTGAACTGGCCGAGGTTGAGGCAGACGTGGCGCAGGCCCCCACAGCTGGACCGATGGCGTGGCTAGGGATCGGCAAGATGCCGGTCATGATTTGGCTTGTGGTTCTGCTGGCAGGGTTCGGCCTGTCCGGAATCGGCCTGCAACTGGCGCTGCGCGACGTGTTGGGTTTTGATCTGCCAAGCTGGATGGCGGCGCTTCCGGCGGCTGCGTTTGGCCTGTGGTTCGCGCGCGGCTTTGGCGGCGTCTTTGCACGCCTGCTGCCCAAGACCGAAACTGAGGCGATGTCCGAACGTATGCTGGCCCGTCGCAGGGGTGTCATCACCCAGGGAACAGCCTCGCGCGGGCGTCCGGCCGAAGTGCGCGTGATGGATCGGTTCGGCAACACACATTACCTGCGGGCAGAACCCCTGCAGGACGCAGATGCGCTGGATCAAGGCACCGAAGTCCTTGTCCTGCGTGACCGACGGCGTGACCGGTTCGTCCTGGTCGGCTTGTCAGATTAACCAAAACCCTTAATCCCAAATCGGAGGATATTGTATGGAATTTCCATTCCTGATCACTGCAATTGTGACTATTTTAGCGGTTCTGTTGTTCATCGGTCTGGTCCTTGGCCGGCTATACCGCCGCGCGACCCGCGAGGTAAGCCTTGTGAAAACAGGCGCGGGCGGCAAGAAAATCATCATGGATGGCGGTGTTATCATTGTGCCGTTGCTGCACGAGATTAGCCCCGTCAACATGAAGACCTTGCGTCTGGAGGTACAGCGCAGCGGCGAGGCTGCATTGATCACTCAGGACCGGATGCGCGTTGACGTGGGTGTCGAATTCTACGTCTCGGTCATGGCGACCGAAGAGGGGATCGCCAGAGCCGCTCAGACGCTGGGATCGCGCACCTTTGACGTCGAGCAACTGCGCGAGATGATCGAAGGTAAGCTGATTGACGGTCTGCGCGCCGTGGCCGCACAGATGACCATGGACGGACTGCATGAAAACCGCGCCGATTTTGTGCAAGAGGTGCAGAACGCGGTGTCCGAGGACCTGCTGAAGAATGGTCTGTCTTTGGAATCCGTCTCTCTGACGGCATTGGATCAGACACCGTTCGAAGCTCTGGACGAGAACAACGCCTTTAACGCTGTGGGTATGCGCAAGCTGGCCGAGGTTATCGCGACCTCAAAGAAAGAGCGCGCGCAGATTGATGCGGATGCCGAAGTTGAAGTGCGCCGTGCGGCGATGGAAGCGGAACGTCAGAAGTTGCTGATCGAGCAGGATGAGGCGCAGGCGCGCATCGAGCAGACGCAGAAGGTTGAAACCCTGCGTGTGGCACAAGAGGCCGAGATCGCAGCCCGGACCGAAGATTCGGTACGTGAAACCGAACGCGCCCGGATCGCGCGTGAAGAAGCCATCCGCGCAGCCGAAATTGAGCGCGAGCGCAAGATCCGCGATGCCGAGATCGCCAAAGAGCGTGAGATCGAGGTGGCCGAACAAGAGCGCCAGATCATCATCGCGCAGAAATCCGAAGAGGAAAGCCGCGCGCGCGCCTCTGCCGATCTGGCCCGTGCCGAGGCCACCAAAGCGACGGAAGCCGTGGCAACCGCCCGTGAAGTGGCTGAAGCTGAGCGTCTCAAGCAAATTGCGCTGATCGAGGCCACCCGCGAGGCCGAACGTCAGGCCACCGCGATCCGGTTGGCCGCGCAGGCTGAAAAGGAAGCATCGGCCGACCGTGCAGAAGCCCGCCGCGAAGAAGCTCAGGCCGAAGCGGATGCGCTGAACATCCGCGCCGAGGCCAAGAAGAATGACATGCTGGCCGAAGCGGAAGGCAAGCGCGCAATTGTCGAGGCTGATAATGCGCTGTCCGCTGCGCAGATCCGCATGAAGGTCGATCTGGCCCGGATCGAAACCATGCCGTCGATCATCTCGGAAATGGTCAAGCCGGCCGAAAAGATCGATTCGATCAAGATCCATCAGGTTGGCGGGATAGGCGGTGCCACCGGCGGTGGTGCGGCAAACAGTGATAAGCCGGTGGTCAATCAGGCGCTGGACTCGATCATGGGCATGGCCGTGCAGATGCCCGCGCTCAAGAAACTGGGTGAGGAGCTGGGCCTGTCGATGGAAAACGGCGTTGGCGGAGTGGTCAACGGGGCGCTGGAGGCCACGCCAGAGCCTGCAACCACGATCGAGGCGCCGGAGGACGGCGCACCCGGGACGCAGCAATAACAACAGGGGCCGGGGATTTACCCGGCCCTTTTCTTATGGCTCGCGCGATCTTTTGAGCAATCGGCCGATGGTGAACGATGTGCGCGGCGCGTAAACGTAATTCGTCCGCTCTTCGGGGGTCGGGCGTGACCGCATTCGTGCAAGGCCAAAGGCGATCAGGAAGACATGGCCGAGCGCCACAAATGCAAACAGAGCGCCGGGGCCGAATTGCTGAATCAGCGTCGAAGAGATGTACGGCGAGGCGATCGCACCCAGCGCAAACCAGAACATCAGCGCGGCGGACAGTTCGACCCGTTCTTCGGTTGTGGCAAAATCGTTGGCATGTGCAGATGAAACGGAAAAAATTGGAAAGGTGGTCAACCCAAAGAAAACTGCCGCCAGCATGACGCCAAACGTTCCGGTGCCGCTGGCCGCCATGGTAATGGCACAACTGATAACGGCAGCGGCGGACAGCCAGATCAGCACCCAGCGACGATCGTATTTGTCGGCCAGCAAACCCACAGGATACTGGGCCAGCGCCCCGCCCAGAACAAACGAGGCCAGAAAAAACGCGATCTGGTCGACGCCCAGACCAACCTCCTGTCCGTACACCGGGCCCACCATCCGGAATGACGCCGAACTCAACGCTGCCACGATCACGCCGGCCACGGCCAGAGGTGAACAGCGCCAGGCCAGTTTCGGCCTTAATCGCGGGGCGTCGGGGGTTTTGGGCTGACTGGCTTTGGTCAGCGTCAGCGGCAGCAAAGCGGCACAACACAGGATGGCCAGAAGGTTGTAGGATACATAAGAGGCCGGCGGCAGCACGGCGATCATCAGCTGCGCGCATAGCGATGCGCCCATGTCGGCGATGCGATAGCTGCCCATCACGCGCCCGCGGGACTGATTGGTCACCTTGGCGTTCAGCCACGCCTCGATCACGGTGTAACACCCTGCAACACATGTTCCCGACGCAATCCGCAGAGCGGCCCAGATATAGGGGTTTTCCGTCAGCGTATGTCCGATCAGACCCATCGCCCCCAACGCAGTACACACGGCATACGCACGGGAATGACCAACGCTGCCCATCAGCCGGGGCGCCCACCAGCATCCGACGAAAAACCCGATGAAATGTGCCGAGCCCAGCAGGCCGATCTGTTCTGTTGTGAAATCCAGTGTGATCCCGGAAATTGCGTCCAGAGGTCCCACTCCGCCTGTTGAAAGCTGTAGCAGAATGACAGAGAGAAAAAGGGCGGCAAATGAAATGATCGTGCGCATGACGGGTTCAAAGTGACCGACGCAGGATCAAAGTCGCGTGCCTATTCGACTTTGTCGGGTCGTTTTTGGCCCTTGTCGCTCAGGATGCGCGGACAATTTCGGCGTGAATGTCCAGACCAACGGTTTCACGCACCAGATCGGGGAATCCCGATGCGCCGAAATCGTGCCGGTTCAGTGCCCCATTCAGGCGGATGGACAATTGTCCCAGATCGTCTGCGCTGGTGCCGGGCTGACGATAAAGGCTGGCGTCCAGCGTGATCGGTCGGGTGACGCCCCGCACCGTCAGATCGCCGGTGATCCGTGCGCCATCGGATATTCGGCCTCCGGGTCCCAGTTCCACCCGCGTCGAAACAAAGCGGATGGTCGGGTGATCATCGGCGTTCAGCATCGTCGGACCAAGCATGGGCAGGCGTGCAAACGGCAAGCGGGTGCGGGCTTTGCTGACGTCCAGAACAACGTCGACCTGACTGTTCTGCAAACGCTGCGTGTCGATCCTGATATCGGCCGAGCGAATGGGCATGGTCCCGGATTGCGCCGTGCCGGACAGGTCAAAGCTGAAACCTACCCGAGTGTCTTCGCGCGACAGAACATAAGGCTGCAATGCGGCGCGGGTGCCGTGGGCAAACGGCAAGGTTGCCAGCCCGGCAATAATGCTGCGTCGTGTCAGAGACATCATGCTGTGACCTCATATTGGCCGGGGCGCGAGCGTCGCAACAGCGTCAGGATGATCGCGATGTTCAACCCGTTCCACAAGATGCCATTGACGAAGGCCAGTTGGTAATCGCCGGTCATGTCGTAAATCCATCCTGACATCCAGCCGCCCAGTGCCATACCCATGATGGTCATCATCATGACAAAGCCGACCCGGGCTCCGGCCTGTTGCGGCGGCATGTACTCACGCACGGCCACGGCATAGCTGGGCACGATGCCACCCTGCGCCAGACCGAACAGCAGGCTGATGACATACAGCGAGACCATGCCGTCATAGGGCAGGAACAGAAACAGAGCGATGCATTGCAGCACCGAGCCGATCAGTATTGTCTGTATGCCCCCCAGCCGGTCCGCCAAAAGGCCCGATACAACGCGGCTGACCACACCGCCCAGCAACATCAGCGACAGCATCTCTGCCCCCACCGCGGGTCCGTAGCCAAGCCCCACGCAGTAAGAGACGATATGAACCTGTGGCATTGACATGGCAACGCAGCAACCGATCCCGGCGAGGCCCAGAAGATATTGCAACGCGCGCGGCGAAATTCCGACGCTGTGCGACCTGACCTGCGCTGCGGCGGCCGCGGTGTTGTGGGCTGCGGCCGGAACCTGACGGCGCAGCAGCAAGGACATGGGTACCACAAATGCAAGTGTGATCACGGCCAGCGTCAGGTAGACCTGTTGCCAGCCGTCGCGCGCCAATATTCCCGACAGCACTGTCGGCCAGATTGCGCCGGACAGATAATTGCCGCTGGCGACCAGCGCAACGGCGATCCCCCGTCGCCGCATGAACCAGTGCGAGATATCGGCGATCAGCGGGGCAAATCCGACGGCGGTTCCCAAGCCCAGCAGCAGATGTGCCAGCGACAACAGCGCGATATTGGGTGCCAGAGTCGCCAGCCCATAGCTAGCCGCGCTCAGGATTGCAGCGCCGATCAGTGCAACGGTTACGCCCATACGGTCAACCAATTGGCCCAGCCACATATTCCCCAGCGCAAAGCCGATCATAGCCAGGGTGTAAGGCATAGAGGCCTCGGCCCTGCCTGCGCCAAACTGCGTTTCGATAGCAGGCATCACAACGATCACGGCCCACATACCCACATTCGCCACTGCCGCAATGGTCAGTGTGATCAATAGGCGAAGCCAGGAATAGCGGCTGTCATGGATCGGGTGGGTCATGCAGCGACGCTAGGGCGCAGCGTGTGTTTTGGCCAGTCACAACTTGCGTGAACCGGCCCACAAATTGCAAAGGCTCGGGTCACGGCTTGCGCAAGGATGGATCATGGCCCGCGTGTGATCTTGGCGCGGGACCGAGACTGTGTCGGCGTGCCGAAACGTGATAGGGATCGGCCATCAACCGATGATCGGAGAGGAAATAGCTGAATGATTGCCTATGTCACCGTGGGTGTGGATGACATTGCCCGTGCGGAACGCTTTTATTCTGCGTTCCTGCCGATCCTAGGTTACCGGCTGGAGCATTATCACGGCGACCTTAGTTATACCCTTGCTGCCGAGGCGGATCAGTCTCCGGCATCACCGGATTTTTACGTGAAGGCGCCGTTTGACGGTCATGCTGCATCGGCCGGGAACGGGAGCATGGTGGCATTTCGGGCACGCAATCAGCGACAGGTTCGCGATCTGCACGCCGCGGCGCTTTCAGCAGGCGGTTTTGATGAGGGTCAGCCGGGCTTTCGCGCGGCTTACGGCGCTGATTTTTATGTCGGCTATCTGCGCGACCCGCAAGGCAACAAGATCGCCTTGTTCTCGTGCGATCCAAACGAACCGGGTCGGGACGGATAGCGGATGTGCAGGGTCGATGTGCAGGGGCATAATCCCAAGGCCCGGCTAAGGCACCCGATCAGCAGCCGGAAAAGCCGCCCGGCATGGTGAAAGCGTTGTGAAAGCGTTGGCAATAGCCGGTGGCTGGCGGTTGCTGAAACCTGTGCCGAAAACCGGCATGTTTCGCGCGGGTTGTATCATCTCAATGCGCAAATCGCTGGGCAAAGTCCTGATCTCCTTTCGTTTGCAGGATCAGACGCAGTCTTCGGTTGCGGTTTTCTGTAGCTTTAACCCCGCGCGTGCGGCGGCCTGCGTGGCGTGCCATGTGACCGGGGGCAGGGCGCGCGCGCGGCGTCGGGTCAGGGTCCAGCGCCGGGCCTCGCCCTGATGTCTGGCGGCCATGTGCCAGCGCGTCTCGACCCCCTGGGCGCCACCATCTCCGGGCGTCAGAAGCAGCCCCAGGGGCGCCCGCCCCATCGCACCACCCTGTTCCGCGGCCAGATGCATGCGCCGTACCGGCGTCAACCCCGGCGCACCGGGCAGATCGCTGACGATCAGCGGAATGGCTCCGCTGCGCAGCGCTTCTTCTGTGCACCACAACAGATCTTCGGCGCGGGTGGGGTGGACAAAGATGAACCGGGCTGGATCGGCAAAGGCCATCATCCCGTCAGGGTTCAGCTGACCGGGTTCCCACGCGGGGGAAATCCATAATACCGGCCCTTGTGCCTGACCCGCCAGCCACAGCGCAAAACTGCGCCGGGCGGGGCCGCAGGCTTCGTGCACGCGACCCGGTTGCAGGGCGATCTGCGGATGCAGCGCCAGGCCTGATGCAGTGCGGGCGGGCTTTTGACTGAGATGTTGTGCCGACATGATGAAAAGTTATCATGTTCTTATTTTGTTCTCAAGCTGCGATCGCGCCTAGCGGGACAGGATCAGACGGCCATCCGCGAACTGAATGTTGGAAAACCGGTGCAGGTAATCCATCCCAAGCAGCGATTTATCCAGCTCACCTTCGTTGATCCACGCCGACACGCCATTGTCCCGGATCGGTCCCAAGGCCAGAGTGTCCAGTTGCACAGGTGCCGTTCGAACCACCCCGTTCGCGGTCGAGGCCCGGCCAAGATAGTTCAACTGTTCAAGATCAATGCCGACGCGTTCAGCGTCGCGCGCGCTCAGAACGATCTGACTGGCGCCGGTATCGACCAGAAAGATGATCGGCTCTCCGTTCACCTGCATCGGAAGATAATAGTGGCCATCCGGCGCGCGCGGTACTTCGACCGTGTTGCCGCTGACGGCCATCTGCGGTGTCGTGCCAACGGTCGACCGGATATCATCCCAAAGACCGACCAAAGCGACAACGCCGATGAAAATGAATACCCAGGCCATAACCTGCTGAACGGTTTTGCCCAGCGATTGACGGTTGTGCGTGAAAAACCACATCAACAGGGCTGCGCCCAGCAGCACCAGATAGGTCAAACGACCAATTTCATAACCGTCCATCTACACACCCGCCACAGTCTTTCATGCTGTTGATATGGGGTTTCACGCGGCAAAACCAAAGGCTTTGAGCCCATCCAGGATGAATTGCACCGACAGCGCGGCCAAAAGCATACCCAGCAGACGTGTCAGCACATTCAACCCGGTCTTGCCCAGGATGCGCGCGATCAGACCACCCGACAGGAAGAACAGCAAAACCACAACCATCACGGCCAGCATGACCGCAATGGCCGTCGCAATGCCCGGCAGACCGGGCTGCTGCCCTGCAAGCAGGATGATCGTAGCAATCGAACCGGGCCCCGCGACCAGCGGGATGGCCAATGGAAACACGGAAGGATCGGGATGTTCCTCTTGTTCGACCCGGTCCTCGCGCCGTTTGGTGCGCCGTTCAAACAGCATGTCGAGCGCGGTCAGAAACAACAGCGCCCCGCCGGCGATCTTGAACGCCTCCATCGAGATACCAACAAAGCCCAGCACCGCCTCGCCAAAGCAGGCAAACGCAATCAGAATGCCCGTTGCCACAAGGCAGGTGCGATAGGCCGTCCTGCGCCGTGTCCGTGCATCCATATCCTGCGTCATCGCCGCAAAGATCGGCGTCGTGCCAAACGGGTCAATCACCACAAAGAGCGTGGTGAAGGCGGTAACAAAAAAAGCCAGATCGATCATGCCGCGCTTTCAGCCTGTTCCAGTCTTTCGGCTGCGGCAACCCAAAGCGCCTCGGCCTTTTGCATGGCTTCGGTGACTTCGGTAAATTTGCGGTTCCAGGTTTCCAGATCGTTGATCCTGTCGTCTTCGTACAGGGCCGGATCCGCCAGCTTGGACGAAAGTCTTTCGTGCATATCCGTCAGTTTTTCGATGCGGTCCTCGCATTTGCGCAGATCGGCGCGCAGAGCAAGAACCGTTTCACGGGTTGGGCGTTTGGGCTTGGTCGTCTGCGTTTTTTGCCTGACCGTCCTGTCACGGGACAGCAGCAGGGTACGATAGGTTTCAAGATCTGCATCATATGGCTGGACCGTGCCGCCCGACACCAGCCACAACCGATCCGCCACCAGCGACAACAGGTGCATGTCATGGCTGACCAGCACCACCGCGCCTGAATAGACTGTCAGCGCTTCGACCAGGGCTTCGCGGCTTTCGATATCCAGGTGGTTGGTGGGTTCGTCAAGGATCAGCATATGCGGCGCGTCGATGGTGGCGATCAACAGTGACAGCCGCGCCTTTTGTCCGCCTGACAGGCGGCCAACCGTGGTGTCCGCCTGATCGGCGTTCAGGCCGAAACCGGAAAGACGCGACCGCCATTTGCCCGGCGCTTCGTCTGGGCGCAGACGGCGCAGATGATCCAGCGGCGTTTCGTCCACATACAGTTCATCCACCTGATGCTGAGCGAAATAGCCGACCCGCAGTTTATTGCTGCGCGTCATCCTGCCCGCTGTCAAAGGCAGACGGTCGGCCAGCAGCTTTGACAGGGTCGACTTGCCTTCGCCGTTCTTGCCAAGCAGGGCAATGCGGTCGTCCTGATCAATCCGCAGGTTCAGGCGGTGCAGTACGTCGATATCGCCATAACCCGTGACACCGCCTTCCAACTGGATGATCGGGGGCGACAGTTCTTCTGGTTCGGGGAAAGAGAACGCGCGCAGCGCAGCCTCTTGCGGGGTCGAGACCAATTGAATGCGTTCGATCATCTTCAGGCGCGATTGCGCCTGAACAGCCTTGGATGCCTTATAGCGAAAGCGGTCTACAAAGCTTTGCAGATGCGCAATGCGGGCTTTGGCCTTGGCGTTCTCGGATTCGGCCTGCGCCAGCCGTTCGGCGCGGCGCTCCGCGAATTTGTCATAGGGAACCGCGTAGTAGGTCAGTTTGCGGTCTTCCAGATGCAGGATCGAGCCTACCGCACGATTTAGCAGCCCGCGGTCGTGGCTGATGATGATGACAGTGTGCGGGTACTTGGCCAGATAGCTTTCCAGCCACAGCGCGCCTTCCAGATCCAGATAGTTGGTCGGTTCGTCCAGCAGCAGCAGATCAGGCTGCGAGAACAGAACCGCGGCAAGTGCCACGCGCATCCGCCAACCGCCCGAGAAATCGGAACAGGGGCGCAGTTGGTCCGTGTCATCAAATCCCAGACCTTTGAGGATTGAGGCCGCGCGCGCTTCGGCTGACCAGGCGTCTATGTCCGCCAAACGTGTCTGAATTTCGGCAATGCGTGTGGGATCGGTGGCACTGTCGGCCTCGGCCATCAAGGCGCTGCGTTCGGTATCAGCGGCCAGCACGGTATTGATAAGCGAAACACCGGAGGATGGAGCCTCCTGCGCCACGCCCCCGATCCGAGCGCGTTTGGGCAGAACAATATTGCCCGATTCCAAGGACAGTTCGCCCCGGATCAGACGAAACAGCGTTGTTTTGCCCGTACCATTGCGCCCGACAAGGCCAACCTTGTGACCGTCCGGAACGGTTGCGCTGGCCCCGTCGAACAAAGGGCGGCCCTCAACGGCGTAGGTGATGTTTTCGATCCTCAGCATGCTGGCTGTGTGACCCAACCTGAAGGTCGGGTCAATCCATCTGAAACGTTGCGGATGACCAAAGCCCGTATCACGGACTATGATGGGGCAGGGGCGCACACGTCGGCGTGGCCCGCCCCGGACAAAATTATATTGATGAAGACCCATAGATGGAGATTTGTTTTGGCCAATATCGTTGTCTGTTGTGATGGAACCTGGAATTCCGCCGATAACCGCGACGACGGTCGACCGGCGCCGACGAATGTGCGTAAGTTTTTCGCCGAAGTTGCCAAGCCAGCCGGGCCGGATAACCAAAACCTGGAGCAATTTTCGTATTACGGAAGCGGCGTCGGAACCAGCGGCGGCGTCTTCAAACGCGTTTTGGGCGGCGCTATCGGCTTTGGGCTGGAGGATGATATCAAGAGCGCATACAAATTTCTCGCTGAAACGTACCGCAGCGATGACGACAGGATATTTCTGCTGGGTTTCAGTCGCGGCGCTTATACCGCGCGCAGCCTAGCGGGCATGATCGGACGGCTTGGCCTTTTGGACATGACCGACAAGGACCTGACGGAAAAAGAGAAATGGGACGCCACTCACGCAGCGCTGATCCGTTATCAAAGTGAAAAAACGGACGGCGATCTGGGGATGATGCAACGGCATTTCTGGCTCAGGCAACCGCAGGGCGATTTTTCCGGCCTTTCGGTTCGGCACGCGGATATTCACTTTCTGGGGGTTTGGGACACGGTCGGTTCGCTTGGCGTGCCGGACGATCTGGGCTTGTTGAAAGGTCTGATCGGCGATCCGCGAAAGCACAGGTTTCATGACACAAAACTGGGCGCGATCGTTCAAAACGCGCGGCATGCCGTGGCAATTGATGAACGCAGGCTGGATTTCACGCCAACGCTCTGGACCGAAGCAAACAAGGATCGTGTGAAACAGGTTTGGTTTCCGGGTGTGCACGGTGACGTGGGTGGCAGCTACTCTGATCACGACCTGGGGGACATCACGTTGCGCTGGATGATGATCGAGGCCGAGACTCTGGGTCTTGTGTTCCGGTCTGATCCGAAAAAACTGCTGAAAAACAACCCGCAAGGACAGCTTCACAACTCGGTCTCCGGCGTGTTCAGGTTCAGACGCACGCGACCGCGATCAGTTCCAAGTTTTGTTCAGAAAACCGATCAGATGTCGCGGCTGAGCCCGCAGGCCGTCGCGCGCAACAAGCGTCCTGCATCGGGCGAGGTGGAATACTGGCCATGCAGGCATCTGTCACTGAATGCGTCCGTAACCGTTCAGGTCCGGGCACAGGACCGATGGAACCGAACCGGCATTTTTGTCAAAAAAGGCGAGGAATATCGGCTGGCCGCAACAGGTGAGTGGCTGGATGCCAGCATTGTTGCTTCGCCCGACGGGGCCAATCCGGGATTTCATCCGGGCAAGGCCGCTTATTTTGCGGCAGCCGCGCCAGAGGCTTATCGCGCCTTGCTGAGAAAATTCAAAAAGACGCGGAATGCGGACAATTCATTTTCGCGGCGTGTGCAGGATGCACCCTGGTTTGCATTGATCGGCGCGATTTCAAACGGCAAAGGGATAGACTCCGGCACGCAGGTTCTGGACACCCATCAGTATTTCAAAATAGGAACGCAGGCCGCGTTAACGCCTGACGACGATGGGTTCCTGTATGCTTTTGCCAACGACGCCTGGGCGGCGTATGGCAATAACGCGGGGCGCATCAGTTTGACCGTTGAACGGGTGTCATGAGCGGTGGCTGCACCGCGATCGGTTGCAGAACTTTTTCTTGTGCTCCGGATGTGATAGCGCTGATCCGGTTGTTCCGGCTATCTGGATTGTTCATGCGCGCGGCAAAGTCACCTCCGTCTTTGGTCACATTGGTCTTTGCGACCGCGCTGTCGGTGCTGTCGCTGAACATGTTTCTGCCCTCGCTGGCCCGCATGAGCGTGGATTTTCAGGTCGACTATGCGTTGATCAACCTGTCCATTGCCGGATACCTGGCGATTTCGGCAGTTCTGCAACTGATCATGGGGCCGGTTTCTGATCGCTACGGTCGCAGACCGGTTTTGTTGATCTGCATGGCCGTCTTTGCCGGTGCGTCGCTGGGCTGCGTTCTGGCCGAGTCCATCTGGGTCTTTCTCGGCTTTCGACTTTTGCAGGCGGCCGTGGTTGCCGGCCCCGTCCTGTCCAGTGCGGCGATCCGCGACATGCATCCACCGAATGAGGCTGCCAGCAAGCTGGGATATGTCACAATGGCCATGGCACTGGCGCCGATGCTTGGGCCGATGCTGGGCGGGGCGCTGGATGTCATGTTCGGCTGGCGCGCCGGTTTTGTTCTGTATTCTGCGCTGGGCGTTGGGGTGCTGGCGCTGCTTTGGGTCGATTTGGGGGAAACCAACACGGATCGTTCCTCGACGTTTGCGGCCCAACTGCGCGAATATCCGCATCTGTTGCGCGCCCGCCGATTCTGGGGCTACGCCCTGTGCGCGGCGTTTTCCATTGGCGGTTTCTACAGTTTCATAACCGGCGCACCTTTGGTCGCCTCGGCCTGGTTTGATCTGAGCCCGGCGATGCTGGGTCTTGGCATTGGCATCATCACCGGCGGGTTCATGGTGGGCAATTTCATCACAGGGCGGTTTGCGGCCCATGTAAGGCTGACCTCGATGATCCTTGTGGGGCGGATCATAGCCTCGGCCGGACCGCTGGGCGGGTTTGCCCTTTTTGCCGGTGGGTTTGGGACCGTATGGGTGTTCTTTGGTGCGGCGATCTTTGTCGGCTTTGGCAACGGTCTGACCAATGCCAATGCAACCGCCGGTCTGATGTCGGTCCGCCCCAGGCTTGCAGGCAGTGCTGCCGGTTTGTCAGGTGCGATGATCGTGGCGCTGGGCGCGGTTTTGACCTCGCTGACCGGAGTGCTTGTCAGCCCGGAAAATGGCCCGCTGCTGGTGCTTGGCATGATGTTTGCATGCAGTTTTGCGGGCCTTTTGGCGATACAGTACGTGCGCCGGCTGGACAGGCGCGATCCGCTGCCCGAGCCGATCTGAGCCTTGAGACATCATAGTGCTTTTCATATCGCGTTGACCATGATACGCGGCCCGCGATGGATTTCGGCGCGACCCCCGCGCTCAGAAGTAAGGAGAGGCCGATATGGCACTGGAACGCACATTTTCGATCATCAAACCTGACGCAACCCGCCGCAACCTGACCGGCAAAATCAACGCCAAGTTCGAAGAAGCCGGTCTGCGCATCGTGGCGCAAAAGCGCATTCACATGAGCAAGGATCAGGCCGGCAAGTTCTACGAGGTTCATGCAGAGCGCCCGTTCTATGACGAGCTTTGCGAATTCATGTCGTCGGCCCCGGTGGTTGTTCAGGTTCTGGAAGGCGAAGGCGCCATTGCCAAAAACCGCGAAGTCATGGGTGCGACCAACCCTGCTGACGCGGCCGCAGGTACCATCCGCGCGGAATTTGCTGAGTCGGTCGGCGAAAACTCGGTGCACGGCTCGGATGCTCCGGAAACCGCTGCGGTGGAAATCGCCTATTTCTTTTCGGGTATCGAACTGGTCGGCTGAACCGCCGGCGCGCAGCAAAGCAAAAACCGCGTCCGTTTTCGGGCGCGTTTTTTTTAGCCCGGCTTCAGATCGCGTGGGGTCACGCGGACACCCAGCGCGTCAAGATCCGCGATCATCTTGCTTTCAGGCGCGGTGTCGACAGTGGCCTTGATGGCATCAAACCGCTGACGCAGCGCCCTTTTCTCATCGCCTTTGCAGTCATTCCAGGGTCGTCCTTGCAAGCCCATGACCAGAACATAGTACCCTATGAAATGGGGCCTGGTGCCCGCCGCCAATAACCGGGCATAAGCCGCATCCGCACCCAGGGCGCGCAGATCGCCTGCCGAATGAATCCCGGCCTTAGCGCAGGCCTGTTCAAAAGCAGGCCCCAGATTGCGAATAGAAGATACTGGATCGGGCATTCTGATTTCTTACCTTTGACTCCATGCGCTGTCACCCGCGCATCCTGTAATTTGCGGTCAAGTTCTGCTTGCAACAGCGGGTGGATCGCGATTTCATGACGTCATGCTGTCACGGAGGCCCCATGTCAAAAGACAAAACCGCAGGAGAGAAATCTGGCAAGGGCAAAAAGAATACGTCGCTCAGACTGGATGGCAAGACGCTCAAGGCGCTCAAGATTCGCGCGATTGAAGATGGAACAAGTGTTCAGAAGATCGTTGAAAAGCTGGTGAATGAATATCTTGCCGCGCCCGGAAAGGGCAAATCGTGACGCAGGCGTATGGTGATTTCTATGTTGTGTCAGGGGCGTTTGATGCGGCGGCACTGGACCAACAGCTTGCGGGTATGAGCATCCGGTTCGACCCATCGAAAACCAGCAGACGGTTCAGCCTTTTGGATTGCCACGATCAATCCCTTAGGACGTCGGGAGTGTTGCTGTTTGAAATGACAGGATCATTGCGTCTTGTGAGCGCGGATGGGCAGGTTCAAACGCAAAGGACCAAGGGTAAGGGGCTGTTCGCGCAGGATTTGCCCAAAGGCCCGATTCGCACAGCATTGCGGGGATTTCCGCCGCTGCGGGCCTTGATGCAGACCGGCGCGGGCACATGCGAAGAACGTGTTTTTGCGGTTCTGGACGATCTGCAAAAAACGCAGGTCCGTGGCCGCGCCCTGATCCTGTCAGCGGGCGATGGGCAAGTCAGTCTTGTCTGGGTGCAGCGCCTGCGCGGGTATGATCGCGCATTTGATGCAGTCTGTGCGGCGATGGGCCAGCTTGGTTCAGGGGGCGGGCTCGGGGCGGTCTTTGACGGTCTTTCTCCCCACGCACAACCTTATCAGGCCAAGCCGGACATTGATCTGGACCGGGCAGAGCCATCGATACAGGTGGCCACGGACATAATTCGAACCTACCTTGCGGTCGCGCGCCAGAACGAAGCGGGTGTTATCGCGGATATCGACACCGAATTTCTACATGATTACCGGGTGGCGCTGCGACGGATCAGATCGGTGTTGAGCTTGTTCAAGGGGGTCTTCTCGGATACAGACACCGCCGAGTTAAAGCAGGTATTCTCAGATTTGATGGCACCAACGGGACGTCTGCGTGATCTGGACGTATATCTTTTAGAAAAGGATATGTATTTCAGCCTTATACCGGAAAATCTTCATGTGGGTCTGCGTGCTATGTTCGACAGGTTCGAGGCCGAGCGCAAACAACAACTGGCCCGCCTGACCAGAAAGTTACGCAGCAAGGCTTACCATGCATCCATGACAGAGCTGAACGCCCGCTTTAAACCTCCGGGCCATATACAGCCGGGTGCAAACGCGGACCGACCGGCGTTTGACTATGCCTGCGCGTTGATCTGGAAACGATACCGAAAGGTCTGCAAGCTGGCACGCAGTATCGACGAAGAGACCCCGGACCAGATCGTGCACGATCTACGGATTGACTGTAAGAAACTGCGTTATCTAATGGAATTCTTTGCACCTTTATTTGATGATACGGACTTTAAAACCATCATCAAACCACTGAAAAAATTGCAGGACAATCTGGGCCGTTTCAATGATTGTTCGGTGCAGCAGGATTCTTTGCTGGCCTTCGTCAAAGATCAAAGCACTGCGCAAGATCAGGTCAGCGCGCATTTGGGTCTGGCCGCAGGCGGTCTGGTTGCGGTGCTGGATCAGCGACAGCGTGCGGAACGAGGCCGCGTGATCGCCAATTTTCAGCATTTTGACAGCCCCAAAATCCGCACCTTGGTTCGCCGTATGTTTCACCAATCGAAGGAGTGAGAAATGAAGATCATTGCCTGTTACAGCAACAAGGGTGGTGTCGGCAAAACCGCGACTTCGGTGAATTTGGCGTATGCGTATGCGCAGGCGGGCAAACAGGTCCTGCTGTGCGATCTGGACCCCCAGGGGGCATCGGGGTTTTATCTGCGGGTCAAACCGTCAAAGAAACTGACCCAGGCGCGCTTTTTCGAAGACGTCAAACGGTTTACCAATGCCATTCGTGCCAGCGATTTCGAAGGGTTGGATGTGTTGCCTGCCAATCTGACCTTTCGCGATTTTGATGTTTTCCTGTCGCGCATGCGCAACCGGCGATCACGGTTGAAAAAGGCTCTTGTCGCGGCCGGCAGTGATTATGATGTGATCATACTGGACTGTCCGCCGAATTTTTCGACCTTGTCCGAAAATATCTTTAAGGCTGCGGATGAAATTGTGGTTCCGGTCATTCCCACCACGTTGTCAGAACGGACATTCGATCAACTGGTTAGCTTTTTTGAGGAGCACAAGCTGCCAAAGAAAAAGCTGAAGGCGTTTTTTTCGATGGTTCAGAAACGGAAAAAACTGCATCAGGCCACAATCCGGTCCATGGGCAAGGTGTATCGGAAACGGTTTATGGACACTCTGATCCCGTTTGCGGCGGATATCGAGAAAATGGGACAAAACCGTGCGCCTGTCAGCTTGTATGCCGCACGCAGCGCAGCCAGCGCGGCCTATACCAGTCTTTATAACGAACTTGAGAACGGAGCGGCCCCGGTCAAATGAGCATGGAAATTGAACGAAAGTTCCTGGTCTGCAACCCGCCGGATCTGTCGGGTGCAGAACGGGCGATTGTGCGCCAGGGCTATCTGACCGCACCGCAGGATTCGACAGAATTGCGACTGCGCCAAAAGGATGATCGCTATTTCCTGACGCTCAAAGGGGCTGGTGATCTGGCGCGGATAGAGCGTGAGGCTGAAATATCCGCGGACCAGTTCGAGACCTTCTGGCCGGAAACTGCCGGGCGCCGCGTGGAAAAGACAAGATTTACTGGCACTTTACCAGATGGTCAGGTTTTTGAGCTGGATGTGTTCGACGGAAATCTCGCCGGGCTGCACCTGGTCGAGGTTGAATTTCTGTCCGAGGCCGAGGCCCGAGACTTTACCCCGCCAAGTTGGTTCGGTGCGGATGTAACCGCCGATAAACGATACAAAAACAAGAATCTCGCGTTGGACGGGGTGCCGACCTAGCTGCCGTTTGCCAGCTTCAGCGTTGTTTCAAGCCCGGGATTGCAGTTGCGGGCTTCAAAGGCGCCGCCATGCATCCGAGAAATGGCAGCCACCAAGGCAAGGCCCAGACCTGCATTGCCTTCGGTTCGGGCAGGGTCAAGGGTCACAAATGGTTCCTGTAATCGGGGCAGGTCCTGTTCGGGCACGCCCGGCCCCTGATCGCGGACGCTCATTCGGGTAAACGGGCCGTCTTGGGACAAAGATATTGTGACGGTGGACCCCGACGGCGCATAGCGCATCGCATTTTCCAGAAGGTTCGAAAGAGCTTGGGACAACAGCGGGCGATGACCCTGTATCGGCGCCGCCTGACCGTCAACCGTAAGCGCAATGTCCTGATCCGATGCAACAGGTTCATACAGTTCGGCCACATCATTGACCAGTTGAGTCAGATCGATTGGTTCGAACTGCTCACGACCCAGGCCGGCCTCGGCCCGCGAAATTTCAGTCAATTGGCCAAGCACTCTTAAAACGTGATCAATTTCGCCGGTGGCGCGGGCGACGTCCACCTCTCGGGCCTGTTCATCCTTGCGCGGGTCCGACAGCGCCTCGACACGTTGGCGCAGACGTGACAGCGGCGATCTGAGGTCATGGGCGATTGAATTCGAGGTTGTACGCAGATTGCTGACCAATTCCTCGATCTTGTCCAGCATGTTGTTCAGGGTGCCCGAAACCTGATCAAACTCATCCCCGGTGCCGCGCAAGGGCATCCGGCGGGACAAATCGCCCGAGACGATGTTTTCCGCTGTACTGGCGATGTCGGACAGGCGCGAAAACACCAACCGTGTGAACAGCCAGCCGGTCAGGACGCTCAGCACCAGTGCGATCCCCAGCGCCAACGCCACCGAGCGCAGCAGGACCCGGTCGAACTGTTGACGCACAACCGCATCACGCCCGACCAGCAGACGCTCTCCTCCGGGCAGCCGAACCGAGGCTGCCGAGACGGGGACAAGCAGATCATTATCCGCACGCCGCACATCCAGATCGACCCAGCCGCTGCCGGCTGCGATATTTGCCGGCCAGGTTTTAAGATTGCCGACCAGTTTGACGCCCATACGGTCCGTCAAGAGGTACAACGCATCCCGTTCAGTGGCGGTGGGAAGGCGACGTTCGATTGCCGCAATCAATCCCAAAAGGCCGCGCCGCTCGTATTCGTCCGCCAAACCGGTCAACTCGGCGGACACGACCGAGCGGGTTTCGGATTCGATGCTGCGATTGGCGGTGACGTAGACCAAGGCCAGAACAGTTGCGGTCAGAAACGTGCTGAGCACCATGCTGGCGACAACCAGTCGTGTTCGGGAATTGTTGATGGAAAGTCGCAGGTTATCCATCAGACATCATGTAACCCGCACCCCGGACAGTTTCGATCAGCGGGGCGTCGCCGCCTTCGTCCAACTGACGCCTCAGTTTCGAGATATGGACATCAACGACGTTGGTGTTCGGGTCGAAATGATAATCCCACACGCCTTCCAGCAGCATGGTGCGTGACACGACACGGTTCTTGCGACGCAAAAAGAATTCGAGAATCTGGAACTCTCGCGGTGTCAGGGTAATCTCGTGCCCGTCACGGGTGACCTTGCGCGTCAGCAGATCCATTTCAAGATCCTTGCAGGTCAGTGTCGGCGTTTCTTCGGATTCCTGCGGACGACGCAGCAGAGCCTCGATCCGGGCATGCAGTTCCTGAAACGAAAACGGTTTGACAAGATAATCATCGGCACCGGACCTCAGGCCCTTGACCCGCTCGTCCACGGCGCTCATCGCTGTCAGCATCAGAACCGGTGTTTTAAGACCTGCGGCGCGCAAGGAGCGGATCAGGGACAACCCGTCCAATCCCGGCAGCATCCGATCCAGAACGATTGCATCAAATCCGCCGTCGGTCGCATGATACAGACCCTCTCGACCATCTGCTGCCACCTCGACCACGTATCCTTCCTCGCCAAATCCTTTGGCAATGAAGTCCCTGGTGTCGGCGTCGTCTTCCACAATAAGCAGGCGTCGGCTCATGATCGGGGCTCCTTTGTATCGGAATTTAAACACAATAATCTCATAAAGCACGTATTTTGATGAAAGCTCGTGCCGGGTGCGACACAGCCCCCCCGCCAAGCCCGGCGGCTTGCGGACAATTCAAGTCCGCCGGGAAAGCGCGCGCCAGATATCCCCATCATGTGACGCGCGCGGGCCTCGGGTCAGGCGACCTCGATCGCTACGAAGATCTGGTTGCCGTCACGGTTGATCAAAACCAGCGCCGGGTCGGTTTTTTCGCTGTCCAGCGCCGCTTTCAATGCGTCCGGGGTCATCGTGTCCTGATTGCCCAGTTTGACGATCACATCGCCGCGTTGCAGGCCGGCCTTGGCGGCGGGGCTGTCGGGTGTAAGCTCGGTCACAACAACGCCGGCTACACTGTCGTCGACGCCCATTTCAGCGCGCGCTGCCTCGGACAAGGGGGCAACGGTTACGCCCAGGGATGTCCCGGCAACCTGCTCATCGGGTGTTGCATCCGATTCGGCTGCGGCGGACTGGAACTGACCAATGGTCAGGTTCAGCTGCTCTTCCGCGCCATCGCGCAACACGGTCAGCACACTGTCAGTGCCGACTTTGGTGGTTCCGACAAGAATGGGCAGATCGCTGCTGGAATCGACGGGTTCATCGTTGAAGGACAGGATAACATCCCCCTGTTGCAGCACACCGTCGGCCGGACTGTCGGCGACAACGTCTGAAACCAGAGCACCTGTTGATGTGTCGATGCCAAGTGCCGCCGCCAGTTCGGGGCTGACATTCTGGATCGAAACACCCAACCAGCCACGGCTGACCTGACCGTCATCGCGCAGATCGGTGGTGATATGTTCAACAATGTTTGACGTGACTGCGAATCCCAGTCCTACAGAACCGCCACTGGGCGAATAAATGGCTGAATTTACTCCGACAACCTCACCGTCCATGTTGAACAGAGGGCCGCCTGAATTGCCTTTGTTGATGGCTGCATCTGTCTGAATGAACTCAGCATACGGGCCTTGCGAGATATTGCGGCCTTTGGCTGACACGATACCGGTTGTCACCGTCGAGCTCAGACCAAATGGATTGCCGATAGCGACCACATCTTCGCCAACGCGGATTACGTCGCTGTCGCCCAGCTGAACGGCCTGAAGGTCGCGGCCCGCGTCGATTTTCAGAACGGCGATGTCGGTCAGCGGATCGGTGCCGATCACCTCGGCTTCGAAAGTGCTGTCATCGCTCAGCTTGACGGTAATGGCAGAGGCGTTGTCGACCACGTGATGATTGGTCACGATGTAGCCCGCTCCATCCAGTACAAAGCCCGAGCCGAGCCCCTGCGCCGGTCCACGTTGCGGCATGTCAAACCCTTCGGGCCCACCAAAACGTTTGAAAAATTCGCCAAACGGGTGGCCATCGAAATCAAAGTCCTGATTCTGCACCGAGGGTGCATCCTGTTCAGCCACAATTGTCACGACCGAGGGCGATACGGTTTCGACCAGATCGGCCAAAGCCTCATCTGCCAGCGCAGGCAATGCTGTGGTCGCCAGCAGGGCGGCACCAAGGGCACTTGCACCGATCCAGCTGGACTTGCGCGGCAAAAGGAATGGGGTCTTGCGGATGCTCATTTTTGTCTCCTGTTTTTTCACGCGATTACGAGCGCGCGTTGGGTCAGGAGATGACCATCAATTCTATGCGTTTCCTGAGCCAAACGTTAAGAAATCTTAATTTTGCCACAAAGACCGTGTTCAGTATGCGCGGCAGGTGTCAGAGGGGTGCCGGCCAGACACCAGTCCAGACACCAGTGGTCGAGAATCGAATCAGGGAATTGTTGCCGAATCCGGTGTCAAACGCTCAGCAGGGCGTAATTGATTCAATTCGGTGTACAAAAACAGCATGCATTATGCAGTTGCAGCACGCATCGTCTTTTGGTTGAATAGAAATTCATGAACATGTTCATAAAAGAGATTAACGTCGCAAAAAATTTTGCATGTTTGCTGTAATGAACACGCATAATAAACTTAACCCACAAGCGGTCATAATTTACGTTCACCTTTTGGTTGAAATGAGGCAAGCGGGATGTTGCTCAAAAACCAAACCAAGATCATAGAAATTTACCATTTCTTCTAATTTTACGTTGTTTCGACGTACCGGATCGGAGAGGATGATCTTGCCCAAGTGAGGGGGGCCTACGGTGCTAGGGGGTGCCAAAGGCCAGCCCAGTCTGATTAAGCGCTAGCGGCATGTTAACGAGGGGGTCTTGTTTAGGTTCAGCAGCATTAATATCCGAGCGCCTTATGGCGGTCTGATTGCGCTTAAGGATTGGTGAAAAGTGGTAGTCCTGTTTTGGGCAATCGGCCCGGTCGTTCACGACCGGGCCGTGTTACTTTTTAGGCCAGACTAATCCTGTCGGCCCGCGCGCCACGCCGCCCAATCTTCGGGCGTATCCAGATCCAGCAGGGCGTGCTGGTCAGGCAAACGATGCAGATGAACATGCTGCGCGTACGCACGTACGACGGATTGCGCGCCCGCATCCCCGGTCAGCTGCGACAGATCGGCGAACAATCTGCGGTCAAACACAACCGGGTGCCCGGGCTTTCCATCCTTAGTCGCACCACGCCAGATCAGGCAGTCCGGATGCGTATTGCGCGCTCCAAGAACCTGGGCCATGTCCTGCGTAGTCAAATCCGGCAGATCGGCAAGCAGGATCATGACGGCCTGCGCCTGTGGCGGGACAGCGGCCAACGCCCCTCGCAGGCTGGCATTTATTCCCTCGGCCGCATCCGGGATCGGCACCTTGGCGATATCCATCCCGTCCAGACACGCGTATCTGGGATTGGGCGCCGGGGGCAGGGCGACAATGACAGGTGCAACGGCGCGCGCCGATTGCGCCACGCGGCGCAGCAGCGGTACGCCATCCACCTCTTGCATCAGCTTGTCCAGACCGCCCATACGGCTGGACTGTCCGGCGGCCAGCACAAGGATCACAACGTCTTTCATGTCCGCACCATGCCGCCGACACAGCGATAAGTCATCCCCGCATTCGTGCGCCGGAGGCATCGAACAACGGGGTCGAGATCACCTGCGCGTCACGCATTTGCCCAAGAATTTCGATTTGCACCGCCACCCCGTCGGTTGCGCGATCCGTCGGCAGAAATCCCAAGGCGATGGATTTCTGCGCATGGTGGGAATAGCCGCCCGAGGTACAGAAACCAACAACCCCGCCATCCAGCCAGATCGGTTCGTACGCGTTGACATCGGTGTCGTCAGCGTCGACGTCAAACGCAACCAGCTTGCGCGCGGCACCACGGGTGCGTTCCGCCTCGGCCGCTGCACGACCTATAAAGTCGGCGTTCTTGGCAAATGAGATGAAGCGATCCAGACCTGTTTCGGCCGCTGTGTAGTCGGGTGAGAATTCGCTGAGCCATGAACCAAAGAACTTGTCCAGCCGCAGCGACATCATAGCCCGCATGCCAAACGGCACCATGCCCAAAGGCTGCCCCGCCTGCCACAGGGTCCACCAAAGCTGTCGCTGAGCCATCGGATCGCAATAAATCTCGTACCCCAGGTCGCCGGTATAGCTGACCCGTTGCACGATGCAGTCATTCATGCCGACCGTCATGCGCGCCACGTCCATAAACCGCAAAGCGGCGACATCATCACGCGTGCACAGGGCCAGGACTTCGGCCGCTTGTGGTCCGGCAATCTGAAAACCGTTCAATTGATCGCTGATATTCTCGAGGCTGACATCCGGCTGCCGGTTTTGCTGAAACCAGCGCATGTGAAACGCCTGACTGCCGTACGAGGCGGTCAACTGGAATGTCGTGTCATCTAGGCAGGAGACCGTGAAATCGCCAATCAGCTTGCCTTTGGGCGACAGCATCGGGGTCAGCGACAGCCGCCCGGGTTTGGGAATACGCCCGGCCATGATGCGATCCAGCCATGACCGGGCATCCGGACCCGTGACCCGATATTTCCCGAAATTATGAACTTCGTTGATGCCGACGCCGTTGCGCACTGCGCGGACCTCTCGGCCTGTTGCGGAAAATGCGTCTGATCGG
Source organism: Pseudomonadota bacterium (assembly GCA_039028255.1). Classification (GTDB taxonomy): domain Bacteria; phylum Pseudomonadota; class Alphaproteobacteria; order Rhodobacterales; family Rhodobacteraceae; genus Ruegeria. The sequence continues at coordinate 24,057 of JBCCIK010000016.1, forward strand.
CGAAAGGACGGTGTTTCATATCCGGGTTCGTCATCCTGCGCAAAGTAGTTTGCGACCTCTAGTCCATATTGCTGACCCCAGACCGCCCCCAGATCGCTGAAGATGTCATACATCGGTGTTGTCCGGTTCGGACGAGCGGCGGGCAGTTCTTCGTTCGGATAGGCGACACTGAACCGTTTTTGATAGTTTTCGATCACCTTGGGGCGGGTGTAGCCCGGGCTGATCCAGTCGCCGAACCGGGCCACATCCATGGCAAAGACGTCACGCTCGGGTTCACCTTCGATCATCCACTGCGCCAGCGTCAGGCCAACGCCGCCGCCCTGGCTGAATCCGGCCATGACGCCGCAGGCCGACCAGTAGTTGCGCATGCCCGGCACCGGTCCGACCAGCGGGTTGCCGTCAGGCGCAAAGGTAAACGGCCCGTGGATCACCGATTTCACCCCGGCTTCGGCCAGAACCGGGAAGCGCTTGTAGGCAAATTCGATACTGTCGGTGATCTTGTCATAGTCATCCGGCAGCAGCTCATGCCCGAAATCCCAGGATGTGCCGTCCACCGCCCAGGGTTTGCACGGCTGTTCATAGAACCCGATGCACAAGCCGCGCCCTTCCTGCCGCAGATAGCTTTCACCTGCCGGGTCCATCACATGCGGATGTTCGCCGCCCGCATCAATGATGGTCTCGATCTGAGGGATTGAGTCCGTCACCAGATACTGATGCTCCATCGGATGCAGCGGGAAATAGACCCCGGCCATCGCGCCAACCTCACGCGCCCACAGGCCGCCCGCGTTGACAACGTGCTCCGCGTGGATGGTGCCCTTTTCGGTGACCACATCCCAGGTGCCATCCGCCCGCTGATTGGTCTCACGCACCATACAATGGGTTTCGATCGTTGCCCCGCCCATGCGGGCGGCCTTGGCATACGCATGGGTCGTTCCAGACGGGTCCAGATGCCCGTCCAACGGATCGTAAAGCGCGCCCAGAATGCCGTCAGTATTGGTGATTGGCGCGATCTTTTTGATGTCATCCGGTCCGACAATCTCGGTCTCAAGACCCATAAAGCGATGCTTGGCCCGTTCCGCCAGCATCATGTCGAACCGGTCCTGATTGTCGGCCAAGGTGATACCGCCCACATGGTGCAGCCCGCAAGACATGCCAGTGATCTCTTCCAGCTCTTTGTACAGCCTGATCGTATACCCTTGCAGCGCCGCCATGTTGGTGTCGCCATTCAGCGTATGAAACCCGCCCGCCGCGTGCCAGGTCGACCCCGAGGTCAGCTCGGACCGTTCCAGCAACATGACGTCCGACCAGCCCAGTTTGGTCAGGTGATACAGCACTGAACAGCCGACCACACCGCCGCCAATCACCGCCACACGGGTTTCAAGTTTCATAAGCGCCTCCGTTTGAATACCCGTCAGTCTGATGGCAGGCGGCCGTCGCGCAAGCACAAATACGACAAAACCTGTCGCAGCCGGGATCGCACATGGCGGGTTGCGGCGCCGAGACGTGTTACAGCGGACGCACTTTCAGGCCCGTGACGCGGTTTCCTTCCCGGGCCGTCACCTCGAACCGGAAACCGTGGAACGAAAACACCTGTCCGACAACCGGGATCATCTGGGCCTCGTGAATGACCAGACCGGCCAGCGTATTGGCCTCGTCATCCGGCAGAGACCAGTCCAGCGCGCGGTTGGTATCGCGGATCGTCATCGCGCCTTCCAACAGATACTGACCATCATCCGTGCGGGTGACTGGCAGGTCTTCTTCGATGTCGAATTCATCGGCGATTTCACCCACGATCTCTTCCAGAATATCTTCGAGCGTGATGAGACCGCGTAAGGACCCGTATTCATCGACGACCAGGGCGAAATGACTGTGCATGCGCAGGAACTCTCGCATCTGGTCGTCCAGAGTGGTCGTTTCAGGCACGAAATAAGGATCATTTGCCACTTTGGAGATATCAAACGCCTTCAGACGGTCCGTACCGCCGTTTTCACCACCGGCCTGTGCGTACATGGCGCGAAACAAGTCTTTGGCATGGACCACGCCCACAATGTTCTCGGGTTCTTCGCGAAACACGGGCAGGCGGGTATGCGGGCTTTCAAGGCATTGCTTCAGGATCGCCTCGGGGGCGTCATCCGCATCGATCATCTCGATATTTGACCGGTGCAGCATGATTTCTTCCACCACACGCTCGGCCAGATCCAGCGCGCCCAGAATACGGTCGCGGTCTTCCTTTTCGACAACGCCCTCGGAATGACCCAATTGCAACGCGCCTGCGATTTCCTCGCGTACCGCAAGAATATTGCTGTCCGGGTCGATCTGCACGCCAAACAGACGCAGCACACCCCGCACAAGCACGCGCACGGCGGCGACAATAGGTGAAAACACGGTGACCACAACGCTGATGATCGGCGCAACTGCGGATGCGGCTTTTTCCGAGTTGGTGATAGCGTAGGTTTTTGGCAAAACTTCGGCAAAGATCAGCACCAACAGGGTCATGACCAGGGTGGCCAGCGCCACACCGCTTTCACCGAACAGCCGGGTGAACATGGCAGTGGCCAAAGAGGCGGCCAGGATATTAACCAGATTGTTGCCCAGCAACACCGACCCGATCAGACGTTCGTTGTCATCGGTAATCTCAAGCGCCTTTTTGGCCCCGCGCGAGCCCTTGTCCGCCTGCGCGCGCAGTTTGCCGCGGGAAGACGCGGTCAGTGCGGTTTCAGACCCTGAAAAAAAGCCGGACAGGACAAGCAATAAAAGGATGGCGCCAGCGGTAAACCAGAATGCGCCGTCGATCAAAGAGGATGTGGGTTCCATCGGTCCTTATTAGTTCGTGTATCTGCTTACGTTATGGGGATGCAGCCCCATCGGATCAAGGGTTTAGCCCTTGTCCTTGTCGTGGTCTTTGGCCAAGGGGTGATGGTGCAACACCAGATCGGCAAGACGTTCATCCAGAACATGCGTGTAAATCTCGGTCGTTGCCACATCCGCATGTCCCAGCAACGTCTGGATCGAACGCAGATCGGCACCGTTGGCCAGAAGGTGCGTCGCAAAGGCATGGCGCAGCGTATGGGGTGTGACTTTGGCCGGTGAAACGCCGCCCTGAACGGCCAGTTCCTTGATCAGCAAAAAGAACCGGTGCCGGGTCAGATGCCCGGATTTCCCGCGCGAGGGGAACAAAAACCGCGACCGTTGTTTGCCATTTTCAACGGCGTCATCCTCGATTGTATCTCGTTCGGTCAGCCACGCGGACAGGGCCTCGCGGGCGGGTGGAGACAATGGCACCATCCGTTCCTTGCCACCTTTTCCCAGCACCAGCAGCATCCGTGGATCGCCCCGCGCCGACGAGACAGGTAGCGAAACCAGTTCGGTCACACGCATGCCGGTGGCGTACAGAACCTCCATCAGGCAGGTGTTGCGCACCTTGTCCGCTTTGGTCCGGCCGGTGTGCCGGGCGGCGTTCAGCAATTGGTCCACCTCGGTCACATCCAGTGTCTTGGGCAAACGTTTCTGGCGCCCCGGACCTTTGATCTGTATTGCCGGGTTCACATCGCGCCAGCCTTCCTCGAAGGCAAAGCGATACAGTTGTTTGATGGCCGACAAACGTCTGGCGCGCGTCGATCTGGACAGTCCCTGTGCATCGCAATCTATCAGATACGCTTCGATCCGGTCGCGATCCGCCTGCGCAAACCCGTCCTTGCGATGCTCTAACCAGCTGGCAAAGTCTTTCAGATCGCGACCATAGGCCAGCAGAGTATTGGTTGCAGCACCCAGTTCGGCCGCCTGTGCCTGCAAGAAGGTCGAAATCCACAACTCCGGTGATGCAGGTGCTGCCATCGCGATCACTCTTGCAACACAAGTAGATTCAGCGCCGCACGGCGGGCCGTGTCCTCAAGACCGACACGTCGAAAGGCGGCGATTGCGGCGGTCAAATCCACCAGATTGCCGCGCGCGCCATGGGCAAACAATTGCATCGCTTCCAAAATAGCCTCGCCCAATTGCCCGTTGTCCAGCAAGGCGCTGACGTCAGACGGCACGGGAGCCGCCCATTCAAACCCTTGCGAGACCGCATCGGCCATCGGGGACGGTGAATCCGCGCGCCCGGGATCCCCCATTGCCAGCGCGGCCAGAAACTGTGTCTGTGTGCTGCGATCGGGTGGGGACATTGCCGCCTGTTCGTAAAGATCGGACAGCATCAAAATGCGCCATCGCAGGTTTTCGGTGGCCGCAACCGGCAGCGTCACGACAGACAAACGCCCGGCGAACAACTCTGCAAACGGTACTTCCAGCCCGACGCGGCGCATCTGGGACCAGACCTCTGGCAGGGTTTTTCCAATCGCATCCGGGTTGCCCGTTTCCAGAGCGGTCTCGAACCGCTGAACAGCGGCAACGCGGTCCCAAACCGCACCGGACGCAGCCGGTGCGCGTTCGGTATACAGCCCCAGCAACTGGTTCGGCGTCAACGCCCCGATCCGGGTCAGTCTTTCGGCTGCTTCGATCTGTGCTTTCCACCCGGCAACGTCGCGCAGTTCGGCATTGGCAAATGCCCGCGGCAGCGGTGCCGAGGGCAAACGTTCCCCGATGGCTTCGAACAAACGAAAATCCAAAGGATCAGGCGCGTCCGGTTGCGGCAGATAGGCAGCGCCTTCAAATAGCTCGGGGCTGAGGAAACGGTCCAAAAGTGCCAGTTCCTCTGGCGGCAGCAATGCAAGTGCGTGCGCCGCCTCAAGTGTCAGGGCGGCGGATGCCCAGTCTCCCCGGCGGGCCTTGCAGAAAATATGCGCAGCATAGTCATCCGACAGGTACGGCTGGGCGATCAGCGCGGTACAACTGCGGTCTTCGTCACCTGTCAGCAAAGTTGCGTCGAACCAGCGTTGAAACCGTGCCTGCGAATCCGTCGGACCGGCCATCTGGACCAGCGATTGAACAGGATCGGCCGCGCCGAGTTGCATCAGCCTGTCCAGCCGCGCCAATAACAGCACGTCCTTGTCTTCTGGTCCGGTTGGCGCGCGGGCCTCTGACAGCAGTAGCGTGAACAGCAGGCGCTGCATCGCCGGGTTATGTTTGACAGGCGTGCCGGCAATCAGTTCGGACAGACGATCCGGGTTGCTGCCTTGCCACAGATCGATCGGCAGGCCAGTGACTGTCGACGACACCAGGCCAAGCGGTTGCGACAATGCTTCAAGCGGCGTGACCTCGACCAGCGGCGGCTGCGCGCCGGTTCGGGCCACCGGAGGTTCCAGCAGAACAGTACCCGGCAGGTTTTCTGGCGGGTCGGTCAGCCATTCGATCGCCGACAACGGTTGCTGCGCTGCGGCAGACCCTGCCAGAAACGCGGCAAAAAGCGCAATTCTAGTCGGCATCCAAAGTGACCGGTTCGCGGATTTCGCTTTGCGGGGCCGAAAAATCAACCCCGAAAAACGGGCCCAGATAGGCGTAGGCCACCAGCCCGATGAACACCAAGCAAATTATATATATCAGGAACTTGATCAGACGGCCCATGGCGCCACGCTGCCTCAATTTTTCATTTTGGCCAAGTTATAACTGGCATTTTACCCAAGATCACGTCATTCACGTTGAAATGAGCGAATTTAAGCATAACGCACACCCGGCGGACACAGCGGCTGGATTTGATCTGCACAAAACGGTGGTTTTGGTTGGCATGATGGGGGCCGGAAAGACCGCTGTTGGCAGGGCGCTGGCCGCGCGGCTGGGGGTTGCGTTCCTTGACAGTGACGCTGAGATCGAATCGGCGGCCAATATGACCATTCCCGAGATTTTCGAACGCGACGGCGAGCCGTTTTTTCGCGCCAAGGAAACCCAGGTGATCGGACGGTTGCTGGATAAGAAAAAAGGTATCCTGTCAACCGGTGGCGGCGCCTTTCTGTCACAGCAGAACCGCACCCTCATCACGCGGCGCGGGGCGTCGGTCTGGTTAAAGGCGGACCTGAACGTGCTGTGGAACCGTGTACGCCACAAGGATACCCGACCCTTGCTGCGGACAGCCGATCCTTATGCGACGTTGAAGGCCCTGTACGAGGCCCGTGTCCCGGTTTATGCCAAGGCCGATGTGACGGTGGCATCGGACAGCGAAATCTCGATCGACAATATGGTGCATCGGGTTATCACTGCTTTGCTTGGGCGGCCCGACGTGTTGGAACAAAAGTAAATGTATCAGACAGTACATGTCGCGCTGGGTGAGCGTGCCTACGATGTTGAGATCGGCCCGGACCTGCTGGCGCAGTCCGGTGCAATGATTGCACCGATGCTTGATCGCCGCAAAGTCGCGGTGATCACAGATCACAATGTGGCAGCTCTGCATCTGGATGCTTTGCGCGACGGGTTGGCCGCATCAGGTATCGACATGTCGGCCCTGACCCTGCCAGCGGGTGAAGCCACCAAAAGCTGGCCGCATTTTGAACATGCCGTTGAATGGTTGCTGGCTGAGAAAGTCGAGCGGCGCGATGTCGTTGTCGCTCTGGGCGGCGGCGTCATTGGTGATCTGGTCGGCTTTGCCGCCGCTGTTATGCGTCGGGGTGTGCGCTTTGTTCAAATCCCTACGTCTTTGCTGGCACAGGTGGACAGTTCGGTTGGTGGAAAAACCGGGATCAACGCACCACACGGCAAGAATTTGATTGGCGCATTTCATCAACCGGCTCTTGTGCTGGCCGACACATCCGTACTGAACACCATGGCGCGGCGCGATTTTCTCTCCGGCTATGGCGAAGTGGTGAAATACGGCTTGCTGGGCGATGCCGAGTTTTTTGGCTGGCTGGAGAAAAACGGGTCAAAAATTGCGGCAGGCGATATGGACTCGCGCGTGCAGGCTGTGGCCCGGTCAGTTCAGATGAAGGCGGATATTGTCGCGCGGGATGAAACCGAGCAGGGGGATCGTGCCCTGCTGAATCTGGGTCATACCTTTTGTCACGCGCTGGAGGCGGCAACAGGCTATTCCGACCGGCTGTTGCACGGCGAAGGTGTTGCCGTCGGCTGTGCGCTGGCATTCGAGCTTTCTGCGCGCCTGGGCCTGTGTTCGCAGGAAGACCCAAGCCGTGTCAGGGCCCATTTGCGGACTATGGGTATGAAAACCGATCTGGCCGATATCCCCGGCGATTTGCCCGAGGCCGACGCGTTGATCGAGCTGATGGCGCAGGACAAAAAGGTTGTGGAGGGCAAGCTGCGTTTCATTCTGTCACGCGGAATCGGACGCGCGTTTGTGACGTCGGATGTGCCCGGCGACGCCGTTTTGTCCGTATTGAGAGATGCGTTGGCGCAAAAATGATCGCCAGGATCAGCGTTATGTGTCGATGGTTTCACGCGTGACATAGCCGATCATATGTCCGGTTTGGTCGAATACGGCGACGACCGAGGCCCCCGAATGAAATGCGGCAATAACGGTGTCCAGCGGGGCATTGTGCGCGACATGCGGGATTTTGGTTTCCATGACACATGAAACTGGCCGCGATCGCAACGCATCGCTTGTGCCCTTTGCAAGCAGCGCCTGACGGGTCACAAATCCCAACAAGGCGCCCGAAGGCGCGAGCAAGGGAAACGCATGCTGAGTGGTTTCAAGCGCGGCCTGAATTGCCGTACCGATCGTGTCGTCCGGGGAAAAGGCGCGGTATCGGCTGATCATGATGTCTTGCGCCAGAACACGCTGTGCAACCGATCTGCGGGCCGCGTCGCGGTATTCGGCGCTGGCAGCAAAGAACACAAAGACAGCAATCATAACAAGAAAGGGATTGCCCACGTACAGTCCAAAAAGACCAAGACCCACGGCCAGAACCTGCCCGCAAAGGGTCGCGATCCGCGTGGCATTGACCCGGTCCAGTCGCAAGCACAGCAGCGCGCGGAATACCCGCCCCCCATCCATGGGAAAGGCAGGGATCATATTGAACCCGGCCAGCAGCAGATTGACATAAGCCAGCCTGTCCAGCAGTCCAATATGCGCTGGGTCGATCCGGGTCAGCGTCGTAAACGGCAGACCGGCCCCGAAAATCACCAACACCACCCAGATCAGAACGTTGACGGCCGGTCCGGCCAAGGCCACCCAGATCTCATGCATGGGTGTGTTTGGCATCCTTTCCAGCCGGGCCAGACCGCCAAAGGGCAACAAAGTGATATCCGGTGTTCTGATGCCATAGCGCCGGGCCATCAGCGCATGGCCAAATTCATGTGCGACCACACAGGCAAACAGCGCCAGGACAAATATCAGGTTGTCGGTGACCGCCGGCCATCCGCCGCCGGAATAGGCTTGCATGCCGACCCAGGCCAACAGCAGGAAAAACGTGACATGGACCCTGACCTCCGAGCCGAACAGACGGCCAAGAGAAAAGGACCATGTCATGCGATGCCTCCGTATTGCCTAGAACGGAATCTCGTCGTCGTCGATTCCGCCGGATGCCGGGGCAGGGGCGCTGGAGCCGCCGCCATACGGGTCCCCATACCCGCCGCCGGCCTGACCGCCGCCGCCATACCCGGCGCCGCCACCACCGCCGCCGTCGCCGCGACTGTCCAGCAATGTCAGTTCGCCGCGATATGGGCGCAATACAACCTCGGTGGAATAGCGGTCCTGACCGGATTGATCCTGCCATTTCCGGGTCTCAAGCTGACCTTCGATATATACCTTGCTGCCTTTGCGAAGATACTGTTCGGCTATGCGGGCCAAAGGTTCCGAAAAAATCGCAACCGAATGCCATTCTGTGCGCTCGCGACGTTCGCCGGTGTTGCGGTCTTTCCAGTTTTCCGATGTCGCAATGCGAAGATTGCAGACCTTGCCGCCGTTCTGGAACGACCGGACTTCGGGATCCCGGCCCAGATTTCCGACCAGAATAACCTTGTTGACTGAACCCGCCATGTATTTCCCCGCTGTTAGTAAATCGAATGTACCGAATCTGGCACTGTCTATCCTTGCGACCCTATACGGCCTGCATCATGGTTAAAACACAGTTGATAATGACAACACTCGACAACAAAATCTGAACCTTCGTTTCGCACGCTTTTAATTTCGCCGGGAATGCCTATACTCCAGCTGATTTCTGATCGAGCGGGATAGGCTTAGATGCGGTCTGAGGTAGTTGGTTTTTTTGTTGCTTGCGCTGTCCTGGCCTCGGGTGCCGTACAGGCGGAAACGCTGTCGACCAAAAACCGCAAGGACATTTTCCTGAAACAATCCAAAGTGCTGGATTCGCGCGCGGCGACGCAATATCGCGGTTCTGAACGGCTAAAGCCGAAAACGGCGCAGGGAAAATTCAACAAGCGCTACACCGGCAAATACCGCGGACAATATCTGACGCTGGCACGTCAGGCCGCCCGCCTGCACAGCATCCCCGAAGAGTTGTTTTTGCGCCTCGTCCAGCAGGAAAGCGGCTGGAATCCGCATGCAAAATCTCACAAGGGGGCTTTGGGACTGGCGCAGCTGATGCCCCAAACTGCGGATTTGCTGGGTGTGAACCCGCATGATCCAAAACAGAATCTGGAAGGCGGCGCGCGCTACCTGTCGTGGCAGTACCGCAAATTCAAATCCTGGCCTTTGGCATTGGCGGCATACAACGCCGGACCAAAGGCGGTTGAAAAGCACGGCGGAATTCCACCCTATGCGGAAACCCAGAACTACGTAAAGGTCATCTGGGGCGGCTGACACCTATCGGATGTGACGCAGGAAAGACCGGCGATGGCCGGTCTTTCAAGCAGGCATACGCGTCTATTCAGCGGCAATTTTGATGACTGGTTCCATCCTGGCCAGAACATCTTCGGCCAGATGGCATTTCACCTGATGACCCTCGGCAAGCGTCCGGACCGGAGGTACATCGCTTTCGCACCGCCCGTCGGGCACTTCGGATTTCCAGCGACAACGCGTCTGGAACGGACAGCCCGGGGGCGGGCTCATCGCGGATGGGATGTCACCTTCCAGAACGATGTGCTGTTTCTCAATCGACGTATCCGCAATCGGAACCGCGCTCAGCAATGCCTCGGTATACGGGTGGTAAGGGGGCGCAAAGACCTGATCGGTGGTGCCCAACTCGACCACATGGCCCAGATACATCACCATCACCCGATCGCTGAGATAGCGCACGATCGACAGATCGTGGCTGATGAACAGCAAGGTGGTCTTGTGTTCGCGCTGAATTTCCATCAGCAGATCCGTCACCGCCGCCTGAACGGATACGTCCAGCGCGGAAACCGGTTCATCCGCCACAACAATCCGCGCATCACCGGCAAAGGCACGCGCGATACCCACGCGTTGTTTCTGGCCGCCTGACAGCTGCCGGGGCATCCGGTCAGCAAAAGCGCGAGGCAGTTTCACCAGATCAAGCAGTTCCAGCATGCGCTTTTTGCGCTCGGCCTCGGAATTGCCGACACCAAAAATCTCCAACGCACGGATGATCTGACGCCCAACGGTCATTGACGGATTCAACGTATCAAAGGGGTTCTGAAACACCATCTGAACTTCGCCGACGGTTTTGGCATCACGTTCTTCGATGGGCGCGGCCTCGATATTTCGGTTGTCCAGCAGGATTTGGCCATCCGTCGCGGTTTCCAGACCCATCAGCACCTTGGCAAAGGTCGACTTGCCGCATCCGGATTCGCCCACAATGGCCAGTGTTTCGGATTCGTGCGCTTCGAAGCTCAGGGTCTCGTTGGCTTTGACAACCTTCTTTTCTCCGCCACCAAACAAAGCATTTGCCGCAACCTCGTAGTATTTCTTGAGGTTGTCCATCTTCAGAACAGTCCGGCCGATCTCGCCCTTTTCTTTCTGCTCGCCCACGGTGATCGGTGCGTTCCAGTCGATTTCCTTGAACTTCAGGCAGCGCGTGTGGTGACGATCATTGCCCGGCACGGATTCCATCAGGATATTTTGCGCATCGCAGCGCCCTTGTTCAAAGTAATCGCAGCGCGGGCCAAAATTGCATCCCGAAGGACGTTCATGCGGCAAGGGGAAGTTTCCCGGAATGGCCACCAAAGGGCGTGCGTTCTTGTCCGCACCCGGCAGGGGGATCGAGCGAAACAGAGCCTGCGTATACGGGTGCTGCATCTCGTCGAACACGTCTTTGATCGAACCACGCTCGACCGCCTCGCCGGAATACATCACACACAGCCTGTCACAGGTTTCTAGCACCAGACCAAGGTTGTGCGAGATAAACAGCATCGAAGTGCCGTATTTCTTGCCCAGATCCTTGACCAGTTCGACCACGGCGGCTTCGACCGTCACGTCCAGCGCGGTTGTTGGTTCGTCCAGGATCAACAAGGCCGGTTTGGACATCAGCGCCATCGCGATCACGATCCGCTGCTGCTGACCGCCCGACAGCTGATGCGGGAATGAATTCAGCATCCGCTCGGGGTCAGGCAGGCGCACATCGGTGACCACTTCCAGCGCGCGGGCATACGCCTCTTCGGACCCCACGCCTTCGTGAATCATCGGCACTTCCATCAACTGTTTGCCGATCTTCATTGCCGGGTTCAGGCTGGCCATCGGCTCCTGATAGATCATCGCGATTTCATTGCCGCGAATGTCGCGCAACTCGTCCGAGCTCATCTCGGACAGATCGCGCCCTTTGAATTTGATGGTGCCACCAACGATCCGCCCGTTCTTGCCAAGGTCCTGCATGACCCCAAGCGCCACAGTGGATTTACCGCATCCGGATTCACCCACCAGACCGACAGCCTCGCCAGGCTGAACACTGACCGAAAAATCCATAACTGCTGGAATTTCGCGCAGACGGGTGAAAAATGAAATCGACAGCTTGTCGATCTCCAGGATCGGGCCATCATACTCCGCCATTTTGCTCATCTTCAACTCCTCACTAGAGTCCGGGGGATCCCCTTCATCTGGCTAAAAATATCCCGGGGGGTCCGGGGGGCTGGCCCCCCGGCCATCGTCACATCAGTCCTTCAGACTTTCTTCGCGCAGACCATCCGCCAGCAGGTTCAAGCCCAGAACCAGCGACAGCAACGCAAAAGCGGGCGGAAGGGCAGGGTGCAGATAGATCGACAAGAGCTTGCGCCCTTCGTTGATCGTCGAGCCCCAATCCGGGCTTTCCGGAGGCAGGCCCAGTCCAAAGAAACCCAAGGTTCCCAGCAGGATGGTCGTGTAACCGATGCGCAGACAGAAATCGACGATCAGCGGACCTCGCGCATTGGGCAGAATCTCCCACAGCATGATGTACCAGGGGCCTTCGCCGCGCGTCTGCGCCGCCGCCACGTAGTCCCGCGTCTTGATGTCCAGCGCCAGACCCCGGACGATGCGGAACACCGTGGGTGAGTTCACGAAGACCACCGACACGAACACCACCAGGATGCCGCCGGGAATGTCGAACAGATCAAGATATGTCGGCAGCCCCCAGATCCCGTAGTCGCTGGTGTTGATGATGTAACCCCCGGTCGAGATCAACGACAGGTACAACCATATCGCAACGCCCAACACACCGATCAGCAAGGGGGTGCGGAAACTGGGTCGCGTATAAAAGCGCGAATTCAGCAGGACCCCGATGAACAAGATGGGAAAAATAAACAGCACCGCCGCCATATAGTTCGGCACCCCGGTTGCCACGATTTCCGGCGTGACCAGCAGGTAGAACAGCAAGATGACCGGAAAGGCCAGGATCAGGTTGGCCAGGAACGACAGGAAAGTATCCAGCCGTCCGCCGTAATAGCCGGCAGGCAGGCCCAGCGTGATCCCCACCATGAATGCAAACAGCGTGGCCAGCGGTGCGATCTGCACCACGATCCACGCGCCGCTGACCATACGACTAAAGACGTCTCGGGCCAGATTGTCGCCTCCCAGCAGGTACCAGGCATACTGGCCGTCCTCCGGATTGGGCAACGGCGTTCCGGGCACCTTGTTCTTCATTCCCGAAACCTGCGTCAGCGGGTCGTGGGTCACAATCAGGTCCAGCGCGCCAAAGATGCCGGTGAACACCCAGAACATCACAAGGCCAAAGCCGATCATGCCAATCGGGCTGTCGTACAGCTTGCCATAAAGACCCAGCCGTCTCTTGAACGCGATGGACATGGCAAACATGATGATCAGCGCGACCCAGACTGGTAGAAACTGCTGCGAGATCGCGCCCACAATTCCGGCGCTTGTGCCCATGACGATACCAAGCACCAGATACGCCAGCGCTACGCCAACACAGGCGAAAAAGCTGTATTGCAACGCGGTTTGTATCAGACCGCGCAGGCCACCGCCCGACGTGATCGTTCCGTCTGGATTGACAGTCACCTGTGCTTCCGGAAGCACAATGCTGGCAAGTATCCAAACCACAATCGAAATCGTGAGGGCGGCTATTGCAATCAACAGAAGCGGGTTGAGAAAGGCGATAGAGCCGGTCCAGCTAAGAGGTTCCATGGTCTATGCCTCCTTAAGAAATGCGAATGCGCGGGTTGAGGTAGACATAGCCGATGTCCGAAATCAGCTGCGTCACCAGCACCACAAAGACAGACACGACCGAGATCGCCAGCAGCAGCTGAATGTCGTTGTTGCCCGCCGCCTGAACCAGTGCCCAGCCAAAACCTTTGTAGTTGAACAGGGTCTCGACGATCACAACACCGTTCAGCAGCCACGGGAACTGCAACATGATGACGGTGAAGGGTGCGATCAGCGCGTTGCGCAGCGCGTGTTTCATGACGATATTCGGGAACGAGACACCTTTAAGGCGCGCGGTTCGGATGTATTGCGCTGTCATCACCTCGGTCATCGAGGCGCGCGTCATCCGGGCGATATAACCCATTCCGTACAGGGCGATCGTCAGTACCGGCAGAAAAAAGTTCTCGAATGTCGGTGTTTCCATCGCTTGCGTCGCCGTTCCCTTGAACCATTTCAGCCCAACAGTGGATGACGTGAAGATCGCGATGAAAATAACGCCCGATACGTATTCCGGCGTCGCCGTGGTGATGATTGAAAACGTCGACAGCGACCGGTCCATGGCCGACCCTTCCCGCATGCCGGCAAGGACGCCAACCAGCAAGGCCGACGGGACCATCAGCACCAGAACCCAGAACATCAGATACCCTGTGTTGCCCAGGCGTTTGGCAACGATGCCGCCAACCTCATCCTTGAATACGGTCGAATAGCCCCAGTCGCCCTGAAGCACACCACAGTAGCGTGGTGTGTTGTCGATGGTCGATCCGGGCCGCGTACAGGTACCAAGGATCTGTCCGTCCTCCATAACCTTCTGGAACCCCGGCATCACACCCAGCCACTGTCCGTATTTGATCAGGGTGGGTTGCAGATAGCCGCGATTTCCAAGCCATGTCTCGACCTGTTCGTCGGACATACGCTGGTTGCCCTGCGTTTTGGCGAGTTTTTCAAGATTTGGATAAAGGTTGGTCAAAAAGAAGACCACGAATGTCAGACATAATGCTGTCAACAGCATGACGCCAAACCGTCGGAGGATGAATAGTCCCATATTGGCCCCTGTTGGTCAGGTGTTCCGCAGATCGGTGGGCCATAAGCTGGCCTCGGACGTCCGATTATGCGTCGGCATGTCTGCGGCTGGAAAGGGGCGCCCTTTCAGGCGCCCCTGTATGAGCTGGCTGGATCAGGTGGCCCAGCCCCACTTGTAGTGATGATGTTCGAACGACACATGCATGTCCGTACCGACAAGGCCATCTTTCATGTGACGATACAGCGACCGCCAGTACGGCTGGATTGTGACGCCTTCTTCCTGGATCATCGCTTCGCCCTTGGCTACAATCTCGCGCCGCTTGTCGGCATCCGCAATAGCCAGCGCTTGTTTCAGGGTTTCGTCGAATTCAGCATTTGACCAACCAAACTCATTCCAGGCTTCGCCGGTGCGATATGCAAGCGCCCAGATCTGAACGCCCAGCGGACGGTGGTTCCAGTTTGTCGAACTGTACGGATACTTGGCCCAGTCATTCCAGAACGTGTTGCCGGGCAGCACAGTACGCTTGACCTTGATGCCCGCGTCGCGCAATTGCGCTGCAACCGCATCGGTGGTGTTCCGGCGCCAGTCATCGTCGATCGAGATCAGCTCATGTTCGAAATCCGCCATGCCGGCCTCTTCCATAAGCTTGCGCGCGCCTTCCGGGTCCACTTTCTGCGGTGGCAGTTCGAAGTAATCCGGGTGGATCGGACCGACGTGGTGGTTTTCAGCCGGCGATCCGCGACCACCAAAGCCAAGCTCAAGACAGATCGCGTTATCAACCGCCATCTGAAGCGCCTGACGAACACGTTTGTCCGCGTAGACCTGCTTGCCATCGACTTCGGCCAACTGGTTGGGGCGGATCACGATGGTGTTCATCGTGACAACTTCGGATTTCACATAACCCAGGCTGTCCATCACATCGATGAATTCACCAACGGATTCATAGAGCATGTCCACTTCGTCGGATTCCAGCGCGGCCAGCCATGCAGACGGGTCCGTTCCGTAATCAATATAGACGATGCTATCCAGCGCCGGGCGACCAAACACCTCTTCTCCCCACCAGGTGTGATCTTCGTTGCGCACCAGCGTCGCTTTGACGCCAACTTCAAGTTCGTCGATCAGATAAGCCCCGGTTCCGACATTGTTGAGCAGGTCGTTTTCGCTGAACGAGCTGTGAACAATAGCGGCCGGATAGTCAGCCATCCCAGCGATCAGCGAGATATCTGAAACCGGCAGGTTCAGTTTCACGGTATTGGCGTCGACCACTTCGATCGCGCCGTCGATGGCCTTGCCTGAATCCGCGTCAATCAGCGTTGCAAACCGACCCGCCATCGAGTTCGTTTCCGAGCTCTTGTCGCACCAGCGGTTGATATTGCGCGCCACATCGTCGGCGGTGAAATCATCACCATTGTTCCACTTGACGCCCGGACGCAGTTTCAGAGTGTACTCGGTCGCGTCGTCATTGACCTCCCAGCCTTCCAGCAGCATGCCACGGAATGTCCCGTCCGAGTTGTACTCGACCAGATATTCCAGCGTGCCGCGGGTTACGTTTGCGATCTGCGACCAGTCGTACGTGCGCGGATCTTTCAGCGCGCGCACTTCCATCTGGACGCGCAGTGTTCCGCCTTCCTTCTTTGCGTCTTCACCTTCTGCATGCACAGGCGCGGCCATTCCGATCATGCCATAGGCAGCGGCGGCCGTGACGCCCAGACCGGTTGTACGGGTCAGGAACTCGCGGCGGCTCAGTTTGCCATCGCGATATTCCTGGACATGCATTTCCGCAGCCCAGTGAACAGGTGCTCCTGTCGTTGTCTGATTCTTCATGAATTGTCTCCCTGTGAGGTCGTTTTTTTGATGAAGTCTTCGAACCGCATTAATCCCGGATGCCTTGGGCAGCAGGTTCGTGGGTTTTTTCATTTCGGATTCTGAACAGCCCCATGTCGCTATTCCGCCCCAGAAATTGGCCTAGGTCAATGTACGAAATCGTCATTCGGTGTCAAAAAACGACATCCCCGTGCCGAGTTTTTCGGCACCTAGCCATACAAACGCAAAAAATACTGCGCTGTTTGATCATCGGGCCGGATGGATTCGCCGGTTTTGAGGCGGTGAAATATCATCGCTCGGATCGTTGGTATTTCTCAAGTATCATTTTGATAAATCAAGGCGATACCAGTGTTGCATCCGCGCCCGAAACCAGGTGCGCTGGCGTTTCGCGAATTGACGTGTGGAAATCGTTGCCCGTTCCCGTGCGTCATTCAATGTCGCTTTTCCGTCAAGATAGGCCATCAGTTCCGGAACGCCGATGGCTTTGAACGCCGGCAGGGTAGGGTCGTAATGCGCGCGCATGGCCTCAACCTCGCTCAGGGCGCCATTTTCCATCATTTGGTCAAATCGGTTGCAAATACGGTCCAGCAGCCAGTCTTTGTTGGTGTCGAACACAATCGGGACGGTATCTGTAAGGTTCAAAACCGGGTCGGCCGTTTCGGCCTGCCAGGACCGAAGGCTGCGACCTGTGGTTTGCTGTACTTCCCATGCGCGCTGCACACGCGCACGGTTTCTGATATCGATCTGCGCCAGCGTAGCGGCATCGATCCCTGTGATGAGCGCAGCCAAATCAAGCCTGTCAGCGTCGGCACGGATATTGGGGGGCGTTGCAGGTATGTCGGCCATCCCCTCGGTCAAAGCCGAAAAATACAGACCGGTGCCGCCGACGATGATCGGGCGCGGACCTTGCTGTAGCAGCGATGTGACCTCGCGCAGCCAGTGACCGGTCGAATAGGTCTGATCGTGATCCACATGACCATACATTTGATGTGGCACGCGGTTTTCTTCCTCGGATGTGGGGCGGGCCGAGATCACGCGCCAGCATCGATAGACCTGGCTGGCATCCGCATTGACGACAACGCCGCCCAGTGTTTCGGCAATCCGCAGGGCCAGCGCCGATTTCCCCGACGCAGTGGGCCCTGCGATCAAGACCGGCACCGCATTTGGAATAGGCGGCAAACGGTCGAAAATCTGAGATAGTGACGGGTCGGCCATCCGGTGTTGCCTTGATCCTAACCATCCGCATTGAACCTGCGGAGTTTTTGTTTCATTTTGCGCCGGAAAATAAACCTGTGCCAGCCCGGAGCGCAATATGACCCTTTCCCCAATGACCGACACCGCCGATACGCCAAAACCGAAATACAAACGTGTGATGCTGAAGATTTCCGGCGAGGCCTTGATGGGGGATCAGGGGTTCGGCCTGCATCCGCCCACGGTGCAACGCATCGCGCAAGAGGTCAAATCGGTTCATGATCTGGGTGTAGAAATCTGCATGGTCATCGGCGGCGGCAATATCTTTCGCGGTCTCAGCGGTTCTGCCCAGGGGATGGAACGAACGACGGCAGACTACATGGGCATGCTGGCCACGGTCATGAACGCATTGGGCATGCAGTCGGCGTTGGAGGAAGTAGGCGTGTTCACACGTGTGATATCGGCCATCCGCATGGATGAAGTGTGCGAACCCTACATCCGGCGTCGTGCCGTGCGTCACCTTGAAAAGAACCGGGTCTGCATTTTTGCCGCGGGAACCGGCAATCCGTATTTTACCACCGACACGGCAGCCACTTTGCGCGCCAACGAAATGACGTGCGAGGCGATCTTCATGGGCAAGAACGGGGTAGACGGCGTGTACGACAAGGACCCAAAGGTCCACCCGGATGCGGTGCGCTATGACACCGTGACTTATGACGACGTACTGGCCAAGCGACTGCGCGTCATGGATGCGTCAGCCATTGCTTTGGCACGCGACAACAATCTGCCCCTGATCGTTTTTGGTCTGGATGAGCCGGGCGGCTTCCGCGGCATTCTTTCGGGCGAAGGGACCTATACAAAAGTTCAGGGCTGACCCCGGAACACCACCACAGAAACGTATTTGCTGATCCTGTTCAATTTGCGCCCGGAACAGCATGCAATGATGCGCAAGACCAAGGAGTTCCCGTCGCATGAGCACTCTGGATATCAATTTTGTCCGGGCCCAGTTCCCGGCATTTTCCGAACCCAGCCTGCACGGGCAGGCATTTTTCGAAAATGCGGGCGGATCGTACACGTGCAAACCCGTTATTGATCGGCTTACGCGGTTTTACACCCAGCGCAAAGTTCAGCCTTATGCGCCTTATCAGGCCAGCCTTTTGGCCGGCTCCGAGATGGATGAGGCCCGGTCGCGCATGGCTGCGCTGCTTGGTGTGGACACGGACGAGCTGAGCTTTGGTCCTTCGACCACTCAGAACACCTATGTTATGGCCAATGCGTTCCGGCAGTGGATGCAGGCCGGTGAGGCGATTATCGTGACCAATCAGGATCACGAGGCCAACTCGGGTCCGTGGC